>DASVOW010000819.1:0-2382 GCA_036383155.1 Ktedonobacterales bacterium | reverse complement strand
GCAGGGCATGCCTCAGGGGTACGGCGATGTCGACAAGACGCGCGTCGTCCGGCCTGCCGCGGGAGCGCAGGGTCTGGGTATGCTCGTCGTGCGCCAGGGCAAAGAGCCGGGGCGCATCTTCGAGGTGCGCAAAGATCGTCTAACCATCGGCCGCAGCCGCGAGAGCGACATCTTCCTCGAAGACCTCGCGGTTTCTCGCCTCCACACAACCGTCTCACGCGACGAGTATGGCCGCTACATCCTGCGCGATGAGAATAGCGCCAATGGCACCTACGTCAACGGCCAGCGTGTCTCTGAGCATGTGCTCGAAGAAGGCGATGAGATCCAGGTTGGCCAGTCGGTGCTGGCTTTCGTGCGACGCTAAACACCCGTCCAACGAGCGAGAGGCGGAAGAACCAGGTGAGCGACGATCTCATCGGCACCACACTGGGCCATTGTGTCATCGAAGAGTTGCTCGGCCAGGGCGGTATGGCACGCGTCTATCGTGGCAAACAAGAGAACCTGGACCGCACGGTGGCGATCAAAGTTCTGCCGCCCTACTACGCAGCGGATCAGTCGTTCGTCGAGCGTTTCAAGCTGGAGGCGCGCGCCACAGCCCGCCTCTCGCATCCACACATCGTCACCGTCCACGACGCGGGCGAGGAGGATGGTCGCCTTTTCATCATCATGGAATACATCGGCGGCGGCACGCTCAAGCAGCGCATAGTCGCGCCGATGTCGATGCGCGAGATCACTCGTGTGGTGCACGAAGTGGCGAGTGCCCTCACCTACGCGCACTCCATGGGCATCGTCCACCGCGATGTCAAGCCGGTAAACGTTCTGATGGACATCACTGGGCGCTCGGTGCTCAGCGATTTTGGCATCGCCAAGGTGTTAGAGGGCTCGGCGGCGCTCACTCAGTCGGGTGCGGGTGTCGGCACCCCAGAGTACATGTCGCCCGAGCAGTGCCGCGGCATCTCCGTAGACGCCCGTAGCGACATCTACGCGCTCGGCGTCATGCTCTACGAGATGCTGACATTGCATACGCCGTTCGAGGCCGACAACTACACCGCCCTCGCGCACTCGCATATCTACGAGCCAGTCCCGCCGCCCTCGCGCTACAATCCGCGCATCTCGCCAGCCGTCCAGTCGGTGATCCTCAAGGCGCTCGAAAAGACTCCAGCGGATCGTTTCCAAAAGGCGACTGATATGGCGACCGCGTTGGAACAGGCAGTCGCCGCACAGACTCCCGTTGCCGTCTCTTCCGGTCGCCCACCCCTGCCCGCGCCGCATCCCGCGCCCGTTTCACACCCCGTCGGCCCGCCGCCGGTGTTCTGTCCACGCTGTCGCCAGCCCAACGCCCCACAGCAGCATTTCTGCTCCACATGCGGCCAGCCGCTCCGGCCTGCGCACCCCGACCCTGCCGGCTACTATCCCCAGCAAACAGGAAGCTGGATCAGTTGCCCCAAGTGCCATGCGCCCAACCAGCCGCTCAACCGCTTCTGCACCACCTGTGGCAACAGCCTGCTCGTCGGCGTTCCTGGCATACAATGTCACAAATGCGGCGTGCGCAACCCGCCCGGCACACGCTTCTGCACCGCCTGCGGCAACCCCTTGCACTGAGTTCGTGCCCGATGTCGCACCACACCCTCGCCATGTGACACGATAGAATGAGACAAGGCAATATGCCCCATCTCGCCCCTTTGCCGCTTGACGACGGCTACCTGACCCCAGCGCTGCAATGCTCGCCGCGCGCTCCCCTCTCCCGCGCACGGGGGAGGGGCCAGGGGTGGGGGCCTTAAGAGCTAGGGAGATGTCCACATCCACATACAGACGAAGCTAGGAGCACACATGATCGGCACGGGATCAGCCACCAGCGTTCTTGAGCGCGATGCCGTAGCCGCGCTGCTGGCGCAGGCATTCGATAAGCAGCCGCTTGACGGCAAGCGCGTGCTGGTAATCATCCCCGATGGCACGCGCAGCGCGCCGATCCCGCTATTCTTCGATCTCCTCTATCAGACCATCGGGCGCCGTGTCGTCCAGCTCGACTACCTGATCGCCCTCGGCACACATCCTCCGATGGAGCCGGAGGCCATCGACCGGCTCGTTGGCGTCCCCGCGGAGGAACGCGCTGTGCGTTACCCCAACGTCTCCGTCTTCAACCACCACTGGCATGATCCAGAGGCGCTGCTCACCATTGGAACCATCTCCCGCACCGAAGCCGCGAAGCTGACGGACGGGCTGCTGAGCGACAATGCTCCCGTCACCATCAACCGGCGCATCCTCGACTACGACCACCTGCTGATCTGTGGCCCCGTCTTCCCGCATGAGGTTGCTGGCTTCTCCGGCGGCGCGAAATACCTCTTCCCCGGTATCGCCGGCCCCCAGATCATCGACTTCACG
>DASVOW010000818.1:0-7255 GCA_036383155.1 Ktedonobacterales bacterium | reverse complement strand
ATATTGCTGTGGTGCTCCAGCAGGGTGAGGAGAATGGTGTCGCCCGGCTTCAGATTGGCGTCGGCCCAGGTGCGCGCGACGAGGTTGATCGCCTCGGTCGTGTTGCGCGTCCAGATCACTTCGCGCACGTTGCGCGCGTTGATGAAGCGCGCCACCTTCTTGCGGGCAAGCTCGTAAGCGTTGGTAGATTCCTCGCTCAGTGAGTAGGCCCCGCGATGGATGTTGGCGTATGACGTTTGGGCGAAGTGGACCATCGCGTCGAGCACCTGGCTCGGTTTCTGTGCGGAGGCGCCGCTGTCGAGATAGACCAACGGCTTGCCGTTTACCTCGCGCGCCAGGATGGGGAAGTCGGCGCGGGGAGCTAATGCGTCGATGTGTCCCTTCTGCCTCGTCGCGAGCGTCACATCCGTCTCAGATGTTGTCATTGCTTGCCTCCCGGCGACCGTTCCACCGTGTGCCGTGCAGTATCTCTCTCGATTGTATTGTACCGCTGAAAAAAGAGCGGGGTCGGAGAACATGCCCCGATCCCGCCGTCTCTCTCAGATACGCTTGCATCCGCCGCTGGCGCGGGGCGTGAGGCCCACTAGACCGTCGCGTCTTCCAACTCGGTATCAGCCTCACCGGTCAGCCACTCGTAACCCTTCTGCTCCAGCTCCATCGCGAAGTCCGGGCCGCCGGTCTTGATGATGCGTCCCTTGTACATGACATGCACCACGTCCGGCTTGATGTAGTTCAGGATGCGCTGGTAGTGGGTGATGATCAGTACGCCCAGGTTCGGGCCGCGCAGGGCATTGACGCCCTCCGAGACGGTCTTGAGCGCGTCGATGTCCAGGCCGGAGTCGGTCTCGTCGAGGATCGCCATGCTCGGCTCCAACATCGCCATCTGCAAGATCTCGGCGCGCTTCTTCTCACCGCCGGAAAAGCCTTCGTTGATGTAGCGGCTGACGAAGGTGTTATCAACCTTGAGCAGCTTCATCTTCTCGTTGAGCAGCTTGCGGAACTCGGCGGGGGGCATGCCCTTGCGCTTGGGGGCCTTGCCATTTGCCTCCGCCGGTACGTCGGGGTTGAATCCCTCGCGCTTGGCTTCAACGGCGCGGCGCAGGAAGTTGCCCACGGAGACGCCGGGCACGCTCGATGGATACTGGAAGGCCAGGAAGAGGCCGAGTCGTGCGCGCTTATCTGGCGAGAGGTCGAGGACGTTGATGCCCTTGAAGAGGATCTCACCCTGTGTCACCTCGTACTTCGGGTGGCCCATGATGACGTTGGCGAGCGTGCTCTTGCCGGAGCCGTTCGGTCCCATCAGCGCGTGAGTCTCGCCCTGGGTGACTGTCAGATCGACGCCCTTGAGGATTTCTTTGTCTTCGATCTTTGCATGCAGATCGCGGATGATCAACTGCACCGGCTTTGTCTGGCCGTTCTGTGTCTCCATGTCGGCTGAGTGCCCTCCTGAGAGGCATGTGATGCGCGCGCATGTCCGGGCGCACGCGACCTAGCACATAAAGTCTCTACGCCATTTCTCCAGATATGTGGACAGGCGCCTAGACGGTTGATATAGGATTGGGTTCGCTCCCGTCCTCTACATGCTCCGATACAGAGCGGAGGACGAGACGCGCTGGCGTGATGGCTGGGCGTCTCCCGGCAGGCTTATGCGGGCGTGTTTTCGCGACGCTCCGCGCGGTCCACTCGGTCGAGGCGAGGCGTGAAGGTCGCAAACTGCTTCATGCCGAAGCCATCAGCCGTGTGAGGCAGCTGCGATTCGCTGACCAGATCGGCCAGTGTGATCGAATCGAGCGTGCTCACGACGGCATCGCGCACGCGCTTCCAGAGCAGCGATGTGGAGCAACCGTCGAGGCGGTCGCAGATGATGCCCATCTCGCCCTCGGTGGCGCATATCATCGGCGCGATAGGGCCTTCGAGCGCACGCAGCACTTCGCCCATGCGGATCTGATCAGGCATACGGCTCAGGCGGTAACCACCGTGTGCGCCACGAGTGGATTCCACCAGGTTGTGCTCGCGCAGACTCTTCACCAGTTGCTCCAGATACTGGACCTTCAGCTCCAGCCCTTCGGCCTGGCTGATCTCGGTGAGTGAGCGCGCCTTGCCGCCATGGTGCCGTGCCAGATCCACCATCAGGCGCACACCGTATTCGCCCCGGGTGGAAACTCGCAACATATCCGGTCTCCTCGCCTATTCCGACTAGCCAAGTCGGATATAAGTATAGCATCGCCGGTTCCATCGGGTCAAGCAACGCTATCCTCGGGAAAATGGGGCTGTCTGCATAAACGGCGACATCAGCAGACTCCACCGCGTGGTTTTGCTATACTTAAGCACGACAGATGCACAGTCACACCAAGGAGCAGAGACGATGGCGGACGTACGAGCGCTTCCCGGCATACGCTACACGAGCAGCGACCTCGCCGCGCTGGTGACACCTCCCTACGATGTCATCTCGCCAGAGGCCCAGGCGCGCTACTACGAGCGCCACCCCGAAAACATCATTCGCCTCGAATTGGGCCGCGACGAGCCGGGTGACGACGAGCTCGACAACCGTTACACACGCGCCGCCGTCACCTTTGCCGAGTGGCGGCTGCGCGGCATCCTCGCGCAAGACGCCCCATCACTCTACCTCTATGAGCAACGCTTCGCCGCCCAAGGACGCGACTACACCCGCCTCAGCCTGCTCGCCCGCGTCCGCTTGGAGCCGTGGGAAGCTGGCGTCATCCTGCCGCACGAGCGCACCCTCAGCAAGCCCAAAGACGACCGCCTCAAGCTTTACCGTGCCTGTGCCGCAAACCTCAGCCCCATCATGGCGCTCTACGACGACCCGCAGAGCGATCTGGCAGAGACATTCGCCGAGGTGCGCCGCACCACCCCCATCGCCGATTTCACTGACGAGGTGGGCGAGGGGCATCGCCTCTGGCTCATCCCCGGCGCTGAAACCGCTCTCGAAATCGCCACGTTCTTCCGTGAGCGCCGGCTCTACATCGCCGATGGACACCATCGCTACGAGACCGGCCTCGCCTATCGCGACGAGGTAGCGCAGGCGCGCAAAGAGTTGCTGGACGACGATGCCGCCAACTTCACGCTCATGGCGCTCTCCGCCATCGAAGACCCTGGCCTGCTCGTGCTGCCGACCCATCGCCTATTGCGTGACCTCCCCGCCGCTCGCCTCGCCGCGCTGGACGAGCGCCTGCGCGACTACTTCACCGTCACCCCGCTCGCACGTGAGTCCGACGGCGCCGCTCTCATGGAACAACTCGCCGCTGCCAGCCAGGCGGGCGCACAGACCGCCTTCGTGCTTGTGCGCCCCAAAGATGCGCTGCTGCTGACGCTGCGCGACGCGGGACGCGATGCAATGGCCCGACTGGAAGGCGCGCACGCGGATGCCTCGGATGCCTGGCGTCGCCTCGACCTAGCCGTCTTGCACGAACTGGTCTTCAATCGCGCGCTCGGCGTGACCGACGAACAGGTGCGAGCGGGCGAGCATGTCAGCTACACGCGCGACGCCACCTCCGCAGTTCAGACAGTGCGCGAGCGTGCAGACGGCACGCAGCTTGCCGTGCTGGTGAATGCGACACCGCCTGCCGCCATTCGCGATGTGGCACGGGCGGGCGACCGCATGCCGCAGAAATCCACCTATTTCTATCCCAAGCTGATCACCGGCCTCGTCATCAATCCACTCTGGTGAACGGCTCAGCGGCTTTTGTGTCCATAATGTGCCGAGGTCCTTCACTGCCAGAAAGGAGTGTATCAGATGGATGCGAACGTCTACCCGGAACCTGCCACTGTAAGCGCCGCGCGCTGTGTGACCTGTGGCGCGCTGCTCCCTGGCGATGCCGTGCTCTGTGGCGCCTGTGGCATGCCTGTGTCGGCAGGAGCCGGTGCGCCAGCACCATCGCCTATATCCAGTGAGCCTGCCCCGTTGCCTACCGAGAGCCAGGATACGGCGTTTGCGGCCACCGCCGAAGGCGCCTCATCTGCTGAGGAGCCACAAACAGCTCAACCGCCACTGCCCGAAGGTCCTGTGCTGCGCTGCAATTGGTGCGGCGCGATGAACGCCGAAGGTGCCGAGCGCTGCGTCTCCTGCAAAGCCACATTCCCCAAGCGTGAGCAGGATGACCTGCTGATTCGCGCCTCACGAGAGCGTGTGCGCCTCGCGATGCAAGACTTCGAAGAGGTAGACCGCAAGCGGTCGCGTGGCTTCTTCGCCCGTCTCTTCGGCTAGCTCTCTCGCGTTCGCCTCTCGCTCGCGCGGAGAGGAGCAGGAGCAGCGGTCTCTGCCAGTCTTCTATTTCTGATACACTGGTGGCGGCGGAGATGGTGAAACGCCTTTTGAGAAGCCTTTCCCGTACTGTGAGGTGCTAGTAGTGATGATCCTGGTTGTGGGCGCCGGACTGGCCGGATTGACCTGTGCAAAGGTACTGGTGGAGGCAGGGCACGAGGTGCGCGTGCTCGAAGCGTCCGATGCCATCGGCGGGCGGGTGCGCACCGATCTCAGCGCCGATGGCTTTCTGCTCGATCGCGGCTTCCAGGTACTCTTCACCGCCTATCCCGCCGTGCAGCGCCACATCAATATACCGGCGCTCAAGCCCCGTGAGCTCACCCCAGGCGCAGTGCTGATCCGCGATGGAAAGTGGCACGCGCTGGGCGATCCATTCCAGCGGTTCTCATTGCTCGGCCCAACCCTCTCGAATCCGCTGCTCACCTTCGGCGACAAAGTGCGCACCCACCGCTTGCGCCGCTACGCGCGCCGGCGCCCCCTCGACGCCATCTTCAGCGGCCCACTGAAGGGCCTGAAGGGCGGCGACAAATCGATCTACGACGAGCTGCGCCGCCGCCATTTCAGCGCCGACGGCTTCATCGATAACTTCGCCCGCCCCTTCTATGGCGGCATCTTCCTCGACCGCGAGCTATCCACCAGTGGCCGCGCCTTCCTCTTCACCTTTAAGATGCTTGCCAGTGGCAAAACGGTAATCCCAGAGCGCGGCATGGGCGCCATCGCAGAGCAGCTCGCCGCCCATCTCCCACAGGATGCGATCCGTTTGCAGACCCGTGTAGAGGGTATCGTCGAGGCTGATGGCCGCGCCATCGGCGTGACCCTGACTGGTGGAGAGGAGATGCAGGGCGAAGCCGTGGTGATCGCCACCGACGCCCCCAGCGCCGAGCGGCTGGTGAAGCGCGATCTGCCTAGTGAGCCCGCCTCCGCCACCTGTGTCTATTTCGGCACGACGGAGAGCCTGTATGATGGCCCGCGCTTGCTGCTCAACGCCAATCCCAACGCCTTCGTCAACAACGCCATCCAGCTCAGCAACGTCTCATCCGACTACGCTCCGGCAGGACAACACCTGCTCTCGACCACTGTGCTCGGCACCCCCGAATTGAGCGACGCTGAGCTAGTCGGCCGTTGTCGGGAGGATCTGGCGTCATGGTTCCCCGGCAAGAATCTGGCGAAGCTACGCCATCTGGCGACTTATCGCATCCGCTTCGCCCAGTTTCGCCAGCCCCCCGGCGTCTTCGCCACACTGCCATCCAACACGACGCCTACCGCTGGGCTGTTCCTCGCGGGCGAATATACATCGTGCAGCAGCATCCAGGGCGCCATGTCCAGCGGCGAGCAGGCGGCTCAAGCTGTGCTTGCCTCGCAGGAAACCGCCTAGCACGCGCGGTTTACACGCTGAGAATGGAGCTGGGTGCACTCGCCTCACGCGCAGCGGCAGCCAGCAGCCAGCCGACAATCGGTCCAGCCATCACGCCAGCCCCACGTTGCGTCAGGTGGCGCCCGTCGTAGACGAGCGAATAGCCGCGCAGCCGCGCCAGCGTCTCGTAGTCCGCCCCGCGCGGCCCGGGACGGTGGCGTCGCCAGAAGTCCACCGGCCACGCCGCGAGCAGGCGTTTTGGCAGCGCGGCCACTGCGTGCTCGAAGGCAGCATGCGCGTCGATCAGATGGCAGTCGCGCTCGGCGGCGATGTAGCGCGCCACCTCCGCGTAACGGTCGAGCAAGCGCCACGCAGAGGCGCGCGGCGACTCACCGATGAGGGCAGGAGTGCAGATCGCCACCCGCGCTTGTGTCTGCGTGCGAATGGCGTCCACCAGCACGCGCAGCCCCTCGGCGAAGCGCTCCGGCGTGATCGCTTCACGGATACCCTTATAACCCACAAAGTAGCGGTGCCCATGTACCGTACTCCGCGTCGGCAGCGAACGGCGCAAGAGCAGCGTCGTGCAGTCGTTGACGCCCACCTGGATCACCACCCAATCCGGCTGGCGCGGCACCACGTCACTCGCCAGCCGTCGCGCCAGATTCACAACGGTATCGCCCCCCACGCCTGCGCCGATCACTTCGACCATGGCCAGACACGCATCACCGGTCCGCGCCGCATCCAGGCGCTCGCGCACCACATCGAGATAGCAGACGCCATCTATGCCTTCGGTCAGGCTATCGCCAAGAAATAGCACTCGCACGCCTATGCTCCCTTCTAGCTTTCTCGCTTGTTGTATCAGATTACCCCGGCTGTTGCCGTCGGCGGATAGTTCGCCGGTTGCCACTTCCAACTGAGGTGTGTAATACACTTGGCGATACTGTGGAGGTTGCATATGTCCACTGAGATTATTGAGAAGTCAGCATTTTATCAGGAGGCGCTCGCCAAAGGTCGTGCCCAGGGTATCGAGCAAGGCAAGGGCGAAGGCATTGAGCAGGGCAAGACAGTGAGCGTCGTCGAGGGATTGCGCGAGGCGGTGCTGGCTATGCTGCACGAGCGGTTCGGTATGCTCCCATCAGCTCTGGAGCAACGGGTTGCCGGAGCGGATGCGGCGACGCTACGCGAGGTGCTGGCGCATGCGGTGATCGAAACACTCGATCAGGTGAGCGAGCGCCTGCGATAAGGCACACACCATATAGAGAGAGCGCCCGCATCGGGCGCTCTCTGCTACGATTCGCTGATGAGAGATCGGCGGTTAGCCGCCGAGGTAGGCACGGCGCACGAGGTCATTGGTAAGCAGGTTCTTGGCGGTGTCGCTCAAGACGATGCGCCCCTGCTGGATGACATATCCCCGGTCGGCAATGTTAAGCGCCATGAAGGCGTTTTGCTCGACGAGGAACACGGTTACGCCTTGCTTGCGGATTTCCTGGATGGTGTCAAACACTGTCTGCACCAGGATCGGCGAGAGGCCCATAGAGGGCTCATCCATGCAGATCAGGCGCGGCTTGGCCATGAGCGCGCGGCCTATCGCCAGCATCTGTTGCTCGCCGCCGGAGAGT
>DASVOW010000817.1:0-3547 GCA_036383155.1 Ktedonobacterales bacterium | reverse complement strand
GGCTTCACGGTGGAGCACATGGTGGAGTATCTGGCGTTGCCGGTGCGCACGCTGGGACTCGGCTCGCTGTTGGTGCCGAGAGTGCTGTTTGAGCGGGGTAACTGGCAGGCGATTACTGCGCGGGCGCGGGCATTCGTCGAGTTCGCCGCTAACCCGCATGCCAATGCTGCGCGGTTCCTCTCGCTGATGGGGGTCGCGCAACAGCCGCGGATGGGCGTTCCGGGGATGGCGCCCGCGCAAATCGATCCGAAGGTGATCGTGTCGGCTGTGCCGACAATGCCTGTGCCACCGGGGGCCGCGGCAGCGGCAGTAGCCGCGGCAAATGCGGCAGGCGCAAAGAAGCAGCCGAAGCCAGTGGTGGTTAGTGGCTTTACTGCCGACCTGCCAGAGGGAGGCGGGCACGCTCCGGCTGCGGCGAATCCGGCTGGACGGGGATCGGGCGAGTTGAATCCGTGGGACTCGCGGCCCATCGATCAGAGCGACGACGAGGATTGGCTGCGCTGAGCGAGGGGACGACGAAACGACCCTATCAGATGGGGGGAGTGGAAGCTGCATCACCGCTCTGCCCCAGTCGGTGACAATGCCAACGTGTGTGCTTTCGCTCTTGCGACTTCTCCTCACAGTGGTGCTAGTGCTCGTTGCCTGGATGACGTTACCGCAGTCATCCATTGATCTAATGCCTTCTTCACCGATGAGGGCAGTTTCTCGATGCATTCGTGTGCTGTGAACTCAACAACCATGACACTGGACAGTTGCGTGTCGAGTATGCCGTCCTGTGAGAGCCCAGATTCCAGTCGAGCAGACGACTGTTTGCTGCTACGTAAGCGTCAGCGCCCAATACCAAGGTGATGATTGTTACGTAAAGGTTGTCAAGCATTTGTCTACGGCTGCTGAGCTGATTCGTGTCTTCGACGACAAGTTTGTATACGGCGAACATGTCGTGCTCCATGCTGATCCTGTCTCTCTTTGGCAGCATGTACCGAGCTACAAGGAATGAAGTTCACGCGCATAACATCTCAACAACTGGTGCCTAGGCTAGCATATCATGACGGCGCTCTGTTGTCACCTGCGAGGTGGATACGAGCGGAACCCCGGCAGTCTCGGGTCTAGGGGTGATGGGAAGGGCGCGGGTGCATGCTATAATTGCAGGATGTGGGATTTGTGACCATGTGCCGCGTGTGGGGCCATGCGCGACGCATGTGATGGATGCGAACGAAGAGTGCGCCGGCGCAGTGGCCGGCACGCGAGAAAGGGTACAACACGCTATGGCGGCACGATCTCCCGAGAGCAAAGAGAAGCTGGAGAAGCACACGACCAACGGATATGCCGATGGCACGGGGGTGCTCGACGAGGCGCGTGTCAATCTCGATCTATTGAAGCGACTCAGTGAGACGCCGGGCGTCGCTGGGCGTGAGGAGCGAGTGCGCGCGCTGGTCATCGAGGAACTGAAGCCACTGGTGGACGAGATCCGCGTGGATGCGCTGGGCAACGTCATCGCCACGAAGCGCGGCAAGGGCAAGCGCCGTGTGATGCTTGCCGGTCACATGGACGAGATTGGCTTCATGGTGCGCTATATCGACGAGCGCGGGTTTGTGCGCATTCAGCCGCTGGGCGGGTTTGATCCGCGGGTGCTGGTGGCGCAGCGGGTGATCGTCCATACGGCTACGGGCGAGCCGCTGCGCGGGGTGCTGACTCCGGCGAGCAAGCCGATCCATCTGTTGGGTGATGAGAAGCCGGGGGTGCCCAAACTCGAAGAGTTTTACATTGACCTGGGGCTGCCGGGCGAGGTCGTGCGCAGGCTGGTTTCGCTGGGCGATTCGGTGACGCTCGACCGCACGCTGGAGCGCGTCGGCGATAATGTGATCGCCAAGGCGATGGATGACCGCACGGGCGTCTTTACCATGATCGAGGCGCTGCGCAAGCTCAAGACGCACGAGGTGGATGTCGTGGCGGTCGCGACGGTGCAGGAGGAGGTCGGGCTGCGCGGGGCGACGACGGCGGCGTTTGCCGTGGAGCCGGATGTGTCGATTGCGCTGGATACGACGCTGGCTGTGGATACGCCGGGGATGCCCGAGACTGAGGCAGTCACGCGACTGGGCGAGGGCGTCGCGATCAAGGTCTTTGACTCGTCATTCATCCCGAACTATAAGCTGGTGGGGCATCTGCGCCGCGTCGCGGAGCAGCATGGTATCAAGCATCAGCTCGAAGTGCTGCCGCGCGGCGGTACAGATGCGGGGGCGATGCAGCGGGTGCGCAGCGGGAGCGCCGCGATCACGATCTCGATTCCCTCGCGCTATGTGCACACGGTGAATGAGATGATTAGCATCGCAGACCTGGACGCAGCGGCGACTCTCCTGGCGCGCTATATCGAGGACGCACATACATCCTCGTACGAGCTGTAGGCCAGGTATAGACCTCTCCCCCTGCCCCCGCGCTGCGCGCTGCGGCCGCTCCGCTCCCTGAGGGTCGCTTCTCGCTCCTTGCGTCGCTCGCGCAGCCGCCCGCGGCGTGGGGAGGGGGTATTCGGGTTAGGAGGGTATGGTGGCGATGTTTTCGCGTGTCGCCATCCTGGGTCTCGGGCTGATGGGTGGCTCTCTGGCGCTCGCGTTACGCGATGCAAGTATGGTCGAGCAGATCGCGGGCTACGATCTCACGCCCGAAATCGGAGTGCGGGCTCGCGAACGCGGTATGGTCGATCAGGCGTGCGTCTCGGTCGCGGAGGCGGTGCGGGAGGCGGATCTGGTCGTGCTGGCGGCGCCGGTGCTGGCGGAGCGCGCGTTGCTGGAGCAGGCTGGTCCTCACCTGACACCGGGAGCTATCGTCACCGATCTGGGTAGCACGAAGCGGGTGGTAGTTGGCTGGGCTGCGGAGTTGCTACCTGCTTCGGCGCGCTTTGTGGGGGGGCATCCGATGGCGGGGCGGGAGCTCTCCGGCCTCGACGCCAGCGACGCGACGCTCTACCGCGACGCGGTGTGGTGCCTTACGCCTACAGCGCAGACTGATCCGGAGGCGTTGCAGCGTCTTAGCAGCCTTATCACGGCGGTAGGCGCATCTGCAGTGCTGCTCGATCCTGAGCGTCACGATCACCTGATCGCGGGCGTGAGTCACCTGCCGATACTTGTCGCGGCGGGTCTCGTGCGCATGCTGGCAAGCGATGCTGGGTGGGCTGAGCTTGCGCTGCTGGCAGCAGGCGGCTTGCGCGATACGACGCGGGTCGCATCGGGGGACCCGCGTATGGCCCGCGACATCTGCCTGACCAATCGTGATGAGATCGTGCGCTGGCTGGATGCCTATCTCGCAATACTTCACGAACTGCGCGGTATGGTAGCGGCGGGGGAGGCGGATGGCGGCGCCACCATCGAGGTGTTCTTTCGGGAGGCGCGCGAGGTGCGTGAGGACTGGCTACGCAGGCGCGGGTGGTAATCATCCGTTTTTCTATCTTGCTTGTCAGACGTATGGGTCTTGCATACAATCCACTGTCGGTGGGATTCACAGGGCTGCTGTAGATGAGATCATTAAACCCTCCGTCCGTTATATGTGAGGAGGG
>DASVOW010000816.1:0-6284 GCA_036383155.1 Ktedonobacterales bacterium | reverse complement strand
CCCGAAGTCTGTGGTGACCTGAAAGCCCAATTGCTCCGCGTAGAACGCTTTGGCCTTCGCCATGTCGGTGACTGCCATCATCACCATCAGAATCTTTTCATCAGCCATTGTCATAACCTACCTTTCACGTGTTCACCGCAGTCGGCTCTTTGAGCCAGACTCCAGTGGTGTTTTCTTCGTCACTACTCTGACGAACCATCGCGAAGAAATGTGACCGCTGGACGAAGGATGCGGGAGGACCATTCGCGGCCCGTGCTCACAAAACCAGAAAAGCTTTCGAGGGCAAAGCGCTTGTCAATTTCTCCAGCGGGCCGAAGCGGGCCATATCGATGAGCGCGCTCTCCTGGCCGCTTGATCCGCTTGGCTTATTCAGAACTCACGTTAATACATCTCCTTCAAGTGTCCAAACTTCACCAGGATGCATTCACACCCAGGTGAAGACAGCACAAATTTCTTGCTGATAGGTTTCATCTTGACGGGGCCGCCTATCCGGCGCTTCAATGGGAGTTCGTTTCCCTGTCACATCGGCCGGATTTCCCTCGTCACTCCAATGACGGAACGCAACGATAGAATGTGACCGATGGACGAAGTTGAGTCTCGCTTGTCACTTCAATGAGAGAATTGAATGAGGGAATAGAACTGATGACCAAACACGAATGGCTGGCGGAACAATTCGAGGCCAACCGGACCCATCTGCAAGCGGTGGCCTACCGGATGCTCGGCTCGCTGAGCGAGGCAGACGACGCCGTACAGGAGTCGTGGCTTCGCCTCAGCCGCTCTGATACGAGCGGCATTGAAAACCTGGGAGGATGGCTGACCACGGTGGTCGCGCGAATTTGCTTCGACATGCTGCGTTCGCGAAACTCACGGCGCGAGGAATCGCTGGAGGCGGCTGTGTCCGAGTCCATCGAGAGCCGCGAGGAGGGGATCGACCCAGAGCAGGAAGTGCTGCTGGCCGACTCGGTCGGGCTTGCACTGCTGGTCGTTCTCGACACCCTACCTCCAGCCGAGCGGCTCGCCTTCGTGCTGCACGACATCTTCGCGGTGCCTTTCGACGAGATTGCGCCTATCGTGGAGCGTTCGGAGACGGCAGCAAGACAGCTCGCGAGTCGCGCACGCCGCCGCGTGCGGGGAGCGGAAACGGCGAAACCTGCCGATCTCGAACGCCAGCGAGCAGTGGTCGATGCCTTCCTTGCCGCCTCGCGCACCGGAAACTTTGAGGCGCTGCTCACGGTGCTCGACCCTGACGTCGTGCTCCGCGCAGACGACGCAGCCATAGCCCTGGGCGCGTGGAGCGGGGTCCGTGGTGCGCAGGACATGGCCAAGCGGTTCGCGGGTGTTCGGGGCGCACGCCTGGCACGCGTGAGCGGAGCCGTGGGAGCCGTATGGGCGCCAGGCGGGCAGCCGCGTGTCGCTTTCGTGTTCACCATTACACACGACAAGATCGTGGCGATTGACCTGGTCGCCGACCCCGAGCACCTGCGCCAGCTCGATCCGGTGATCCTCGCCGACTGACGAACCGCCGCCCGTCTTTCGCGCGTGCCTGTTCGGCGGTCAAGCCCGTGCTCTCTCGATCAACAGAGGGAGCACGACGGGCCGCATGCTCTTTGATGCGATTGCCCTGCGAACTCTTGGAGTTTCCTGACCCACGGGTTGCGCAACGAGATGGACTTTCCCGTGAACTGGCTCTGAGCCTGACTTTGACACGTGGTCATCTCATTGGCTTGCAGCCACGCCCAAGAAGCTGCAAACAACCTGATGAAGCATGATGGAACGGCTTGGGGCGCCCATTCATGCTATATTGCTTGTTGTGAATCTCGTTGCGCAACCCGTGGGTATGAAGCCTCCAAGAGGTTCGGTTTCATGCTTTACGAAAATTTATGCGTCACTTTTTCTCAAGACACAGAACATCAGTGGAATTTTTCTTGCTTGACCCCGCCTAAAATGCTGGGAAAAATCTTGTGTCAGGCCCAATTTCCTTTTACTCGTGGTACACTGGCTTCTCTGGCTCATCTGCAGACTTCTATCGAAAAGGTATGAGTCAGACGAGCGAAGTTTTATTCGACAGACAACAACCCGCTTCTGTGTGGTGCACGCCACAGAGCGACGTGTGCCATCGCCTGTTTCCGACGAGTCGGTCTGCTGGGTCTCGCATCCCTCGGCAGCCTAGCCGCCGAGCTGTGGGCGCATGAAACAATTCTTCCAGGCGCCTAGAACGAAGAGAGGGGTTCAGGCTAACCTCTTCACGCCAGGCTACACCTGCATCCGCTATTTGAGTACCCAGATCTGTTACCCCTCACAGACGTGGTTTGTGGGTGGCGACGAGGGGAACGAGCGCGGCTAGGATGCTATCGCCTTTCATGCTGCTCGCCTCCCTTGCGCGGCTACCGTGAGCGCTTCGTTCTCGTGCATGACTCGCACGATGTTTGTACGCTCTCGCGGTATTGTAGTGTGCGTCGGCGGGTGCGTGCCAAGAGATGTGGTGGAGTCAGCTGTTGGCTTGCGTGGCGGCGAGGTAGATGAACATGGCCATGGCGTCGAGGCGCATCACGTCTTCCTGGGAGCCATGGGTCTGGATGGCGCCCTGCATGTAGGTGGAGGCAGGATTTTCGTCGCACCAGAAGATGTTGGTGAGGTCTTCACTGCTGCCGCGCACGATGAGGTCGGGCGTCCCCTGGAGGCCGTGGGCGATGGCGCTGGGCTCGCCGTTGGTGATGGTCATGGTGAAGGCGGTGTCGGGTAGATCAGTTGTCTCGATTTGGATGACGCAGTTCCAGCCTTTGAGGCTGCGGCGCACACGCTCGTTGGCTTGCGCCTGCCGCACGTACTCGTCGAGCGCTTCACGTAGCTCGTCGCGTGTCGCCATATGTGGTTTCCTCCTCATCGAAGTCGAGAGATGGTGATGAGCGATGACAGACTTCCAGTAGATCCGCTCGCGTCAAGTGGTGGAATCGCCGGACAGGCTATGCTCGTATTCGGCGATGAGGTGCTTCGAGGCCACGCGCTGCCAGGCCTGCTCGAAGAGGCGGCGCATGTCGTCCGGGTGCACGTGTGCGAGCCGAACAAGAACATACGGCGAGCCGCGGTAGTGGTCGGTGATGTAGTAGACGTCGGGCTCAAGGTTGATCAGGAAGTCTTGCTCCATCTCGTCTACTCGTATGACGAGTGATACTCCATCTTGATGGAGACGCGCCAGAAACCTCCCACGAACCCGGAATGCTGGTGTTCCGTATGATACGCCTTCTTCAATGCCTGGGAACGCCGCCGCAATCTCACGGACGGTGTCAAAGGTAACGGGTCCAAGCTCGCTCAGCTGCGATGAGGAATCAGTCTCATCCATTGTAGATCTCCAGGTTCACTCTCAGCCGAGGGCGGCGATAACCTCGCGGGCCACGCGCTCGCCGGACTGGAGCGCACCCTCCATGTAGCCGTTCCATTCGGTGGCGGTCTCGGTGCCTGCCCAGTGGAGCGGGCCGATGGGAGCGCGTAGCGCTTCGCCAAATGTGGTCCAGACGCCGGGAGGCATGTAGCCAGCGTAGCAGCCGCGGGTATATTCCTCCTCGGCCCACGAGTGCTCGACATATTCGCTGGGGCTGGCGGCGTGCTCGCCAAAGTAGCGTGTGAAGCATTCCAGCACGGCGGTGCGGCGCTCTTCGTGGCTGCGGCGCGACCACCGGCGAGCCTCGTCGCCCTCGATGAAGCCGAGCAGGACGCCAGGGGCGCCAGCTTCGGGTGAGTTGTCGAAGGTGATGCGGACAGGACCGGTGTCGCTCGATGTCTGACCGGTGAGCCCTTCGTCGCGCCAGAAGGGGGTCGGGTAGAGGCATTGAACTTTGTAGACGGTGCCCATCGGGATGCGCTGGGTGAGCTGATCGCGGTAGCCGGGGAGCGCGGGGTGGTAGCGCAGGCGCCCGGCGAGCGTCGGTGGCAGGGTGATGATGGCGCGGCGGGCGGTGATGGTGCCGACGTCGCCTTCAATGCGTACGCCAGTGGTGTTGTCGTGGGTGATGGTGTGGACGGGCGAGTTGAGGATGACGCGCTGTCCCAGAGCTTCGGCGAGGCGGTTGGCAATCGTCTGGGCGCCGCCAGTGATGCGTGATTCCTGTGCGCCGCCCGTGACGGCGAGCAGGTCCATCAGGCCGCCTGCGGAGTGGACATAGAAGAGGAAGTGGAGCAGGGAGAGGTCGCGCGGCTCGGCAGAGAAGATGGCCTGGACGCCGAGCGTGAGGAGTTCGCGCGCACCGGGGGATGGCACGTTGGCGGCGATCCAGGTGGCGAGAGTCTGCGCATCCCACTCTGCGGCGGATGGGGCGGTCCAGGGGGAATCGAGTGGCACTTGCATCGCCATCATGTTGAGTGTGAGCATGGCTTCGATGACGTCGGCGGAGGCGATAGCGTCGGTGGTGGGGATGGCGCCGGAGTAGATGTGGCACTGGCCGTCGCGGTACTGGATGTTGTTACCAGTGTCGTAGGTCTTGTAGGTGGTGATGCCGAGGTCGCGGGCGAGGGCGGCGAGGCGGCGCTGGGTAGGTCCGAGCCACTGGCCGCCAAGGTCGAGCGGCGTGCCATCGGCGGCGGGGCGAGTGTAGACGCGCCCGCCCACACGGTCGCGCGCTTCGATCACGAGCGTCTCGATGCTGGATGCGACGAGGGTGCGTGCCGCCATCAAGCCGGCCAGACCCGCGCCGACGACCACGACTTCGGTGGATAGGTCGTGGCGCTCGGGCTGAAGCTCGGTGACACTGGCGACGAGCGTGGCAAGCTCGGCAGGGTGAAGCGTGGGTGCCTGCTGGACGCTTGTGCCGAAAATCTTGGTGAGGATGCTCATGTCGCCGCGCTCCCTTCCCAGGCTACAACTGCCACTCCGCTGTGCTGCTGTGCTGCTGTGCGTCAATGATAGCATACGTGGATAGCAGGTGAGTCATCGGCGTATTGCTTGACGTCTACGCCGATGAACACGAGGTCCACACCCTTATACCTTGGCGACAAGGGCAAGCTGGGACTGGTCGAAGTAGCGAATCTTGCCCATTGGCAGGTGGAGCGCCAGGTCGGGCTGCAGCGCTTCGACGAACTCGGTGTCGTGGCTGACGATTACCAGTGTGCCGCGATAGCTGGCCAGCGCTTCGCGCACCTGATTGCGTGAGATCGGGTCGAGATTGTTGGTTGGCTCGTCGAGCAGCAGTGTGTTGTAGCCGCCGAGCATCAGCCTGGCCAACGCCAGCCGTGTCTTCTCACCGCCGGAGAGCGAGCCGACCTTCTGGAAGGCTTGACCGCCGGAGAAGAGGAAACGTCCCAGCAGCGTGCGCAGTTGCCCGTCGCTCGGCGGCTGGCCTGGACGGTGGGGCATCTCGCTGGCAGCGAGGCGCAGCTCTTCCAGTAGGGTCAGTCCAGCGTGCAGCGACTCGTGTTCCTGGGCGTAGTAGCCGACATCGACCATGTGGCCAACTTCGACTCGCCCGCGTGTGGCGGGCGCGATCCCGGCGAGCACGCGCAGGAGCGTTGTCTTGCCCGCGCCATTGCGCCCGATCACCACGAGGCGCTGGCCGCGCTCCACCTGGAAATTCAGGTCGCTCAGGACGGGGGCGCCTCCGTAGCTCTTCGTCAATCGCTCGGCATGGAAGACGATGCGCCCGCTCTGGCGAGCGATGGGCAGGTCGAGCGCGAGCGCCCGTTCTTTGCGAGGGAGGGTGGCGGGATCGGGCATCTCCTCGCGCATGCGTTCCACCATATGATCGAGCACTTTGGCACGGCGCGCGAGCTTAGCCGTCTTGACACGCATCCAGTCGGCTTGCTCCTCCAGGCGGGCGATCTTCGTGCGCACACGCTCGGCCTGGGCAGCGGCGCTCTCCTCTGCCTGGGTGCGCTGGCGCTGGTAGGAGGAGTAGTTGCCGGTGTAGGCGGTGAGCGTGCGCGTAGTGGGGTCGAGATGCAGGATGCGCGTGATGGCTCGGTCGAGCAGCGCGAGATCGTGTGAGATCAGCAGCACAGCGCCCTCGAAGCGGGCCAGATAGTCCATCAGCCAGCGTGTCGCGGGGCCGTCGAGATGGTTGGTTGGCTCGTCGAGCAGCAGCAGGTCAGGGGCGGCGAAGAGCACGCGAGCGAGCGCCAGCCGTGTCTTTTGTCCACCGGAGAGGCCGGCAACGGGGCGCTATAGCTCCACGTCGCCCAGGCCCAGGCCAAGCAGCAACTCGGCGATCTCGTGCTCGGCGGCATAGCCACCCTCTCGTTGGAAGCGTTCCTCCAGGTCGCCGTAGCGCGCGAGCAGGGTGTCAAGGGGGCTTTGC
>DASVOW010000815.1:0-2213 GCA_036383155.1 Ktedonobacterales bacterium | reverse complement strand
CAATCGAGCTGATGTTGACGATCCGCCCGCCGGGTCGGCGCAGATACGGCAGCAGCGCATGGACCACCAGATACGTACCCACGAGGTTGCCGCCCAGTTCCTCCCACGCATACGCCGCCGCCTCTTGCAGCGACGCACCGTCAGAAATCCTGCTCACCCCACCGGCATTGTTGACGATGACATCGACGGTCGAGCCAATCTCGTTCGTTAGCCAATCACGAAACGCGGCAACCTCGTCGGGCTTGCTGACATCGCACCGATGCCAGACAACTCGCCCACCCGGCGCCTGCGCCTGTAATTGCTCGGCGGCCTCCGCCAACACACCTTCCCGTCGCCCCACGAGCACCACCCGAGCACCCTCAGCGGCAAAGACACCGGCAATCGCTCGTCCGATTCCCGTTCCGCCACCCGTGACGACGACGAGGCGTTGCCTCTGTGATTGTTGCTGCTCAGACATTGATGTTCTCCTCAAATAGCACTCACGAAGTAGCACTCGCAAGAGCTCATTAGTTTGTCACGCCTACCGCCACGATACGATAGGCACATGGTAGCCTTTGACGTAGAGCTGGCAGAAAATTGGCATCCTTGAATTATGAGAAAGAATAGTGGCGCTACGCCATGGAACTGAGCCGTCATCTACCCTACTCCATAGAAGTGGGTGAAAAGTGTCTCATTGTGTCCACCCAGGCACCAAATTTGCGTTTGCAAATGCCAGATGTTATACTTTCCGCATCTCTGTTCGTCTGGTTTCTGCGCGTAGTGCATCCCTTGTTGAGCATCCCCTGTTGAGCATCCACAGTAGTAGGCGGGTCCCACCCGCTGCATCTGCACGCCCACGCTCACACACATGGCAGCGCCCGTGTGGGCACGTGGCGAAGAGAACAGGATGGTAGCATATGGCTTCGGTCGCTACACAGTGGCAGATCACCGGCGATTACTTCGAGAACTGCAATTGTGATGTAGTGTGTCCGTGCCTCTTCTCGCCGAACCCTCCCTTTACCTCGCGACCGACTGCTGGCGCCTGTGAGGTCGCATTTGGCTTCCATATCGATCGCGGCACCTATGGCGATGTCTCGCTCGATGGTCTGAACGTGGCGATGATGGTGCGTACACCCGGCCCAATGGCCGACGGGAACTGGTCAGCGGCCGTCTACCTCGACGAACGAGCGGATGAACGCCAGCGGCAGGCGCTCCAGACGATCTTCACCGGCGCCGCGGGCGGACCAGTGGCCACACTCGCACCGCTCATCTCCCAAGTGCTCGGCGTCACCACCGCACCGATCACCTTCCGCAAAGACGGCAGGAACCGCGCGCTTGAGATCCCAGGCATAGCGCACCTCGCTGTTCACGCCGCGCCAAGCCTGGTCCCCGATCAGGAGATCTGGACCTCACATGCCCATCCTTTCAACCTTGAGAGATTGGCCCTAGCTGTCGGCGACGCAGGCAGCACGTGGGACGGTTATGGCATGCATTGGGACAACTCCGGCAAGAACGGCCACTACGCGCCCATCAACTGGTCAGGCGCATAACGCGCGCTGCCACGTGATCAGCCGCTGGAGAGGCGTCGTTGCCAGTCGGCCATGGCGCCTCACTGCTCGGTGTGCCGAAGGAGGGACAAGCATGGCCGGTCCACGTTCCTTTCCACTCGCGCGTGAGCGCGCCCTGATCCTGACGATGCTGCTCGGCTTGTCCGCTGCCGCCTGGGGACTGATGGTGTGGCAAACCGTCACGATGAGCGCCTCAGCCATGGGATTGACGATGGGCATGGGAGGAGTGCTGTTCCTCGCCATCTGGGTGGCGATGATGGTCGCCATGATGTTTCCCTCGGCGGCCAGCATGATCCTGATGTTTGCCACAGTTTCCGCCGGCAAGCGGCAGCGGGCGCAGGCATTCGTGCCCACCTGGGTCTTTGTGAGCGGCTATCTCCTTGTCTGGGCGCTCTTTGGTGTGGCAGCATATGTCGTCGCGACTACTGCCGATCGATTAGCCGGACAGTCGATGTGGCTTATGGCGAATGCGGCCAGAATCGGGGGCATTGTCCTGGTGATAGCGGGGCTCTACCAGCTCTCGCCGCTCAAGAACGTCTGCCTCTCCAAGTGCCGCACGCCCACACAATTCATCTTGACGTCGTGGCGCGACGGGTACGGCGGCGCCTTACGCATGGGGCTTGAGCATGGCATCTACTGCCTCGGCTGCTGCTGGCTGCTGTTCGT
>DASVOW010000814.1:0-1694 GCA_036383155.1 Ktedonobacterales bacterium | reverse complement strand
GGGCTAGCGATACCGCGAGCCAGGCCAATCAGCGTAGTGACGCGGTGACCGACCGCCGCCAATGAGCCGCCCCAATACGGCGAGCACTAACGCGCCTATGAAGGCGACGACGAGCGTGCCGAAGAAGTGGAGCGTCCCCGTGAGCTGCAGGCTTGCGGCGACCGATGGGGGTAGGAGGCTGACGAGCAGTGCGCCGACAAAGGCGCCGATCAGACCGAGGATGATATCGCCCAGGCAGCCGAAGCCGCGTCCCCGGACGACGGTGCCGGCCAGCCAGCCAGCGATCAAGCCGGCAAAGGCCCATGAAAGGCAGCCGCCGGGGTCTAACTCAAGCCCGCCCGGGCCGACATACGCCAGCAATGGATGTAGCATTTATCTCGCGCGCTTTCCGGTAGAGCGTAGGTTGGTGAACACAGACAAACGGCGGATCTTGTCCAGCGTATCTACGATGGCTGAGCATGAAAGTTGGAGCAATTGTGCAGTCAGCGTATGTTTGATGGGGCCGGTGCTATGAGCTGGAGGTGTGAGAGAGGTTTTTTCGATGGTCGATGAGCAGCATGTCCGGCAACACCTGGCGCTCGTTTGTGCCTCTCTTTTTTGTGGTGGCGTAGCGGTGACCGATATCATACGCATCACTACAGGCTGGGAAACGGATATCTTTGCTTTCACATTGCGGCATGGGGCAACGCTTGAGCGCGCCGAGGCGATGATCTTGCGCCTGTATTCGGGGGACGATGCACCTGAGAAAGCTGAGCGGGAGTGCGCTGTTATGCGGGCGCTGCACGCGGCAGGCTATCCGGTGCCGCAGGTGTGGATGGTGGAAACCGCTCATGCGCCCCTTGGCGCACCATTTTTGTTGATGGAACGTATCGACGGCCCGCTGCTGCTCGATGCGTTTGTGGGGGGCGACGAATCGCGGCGACAGGAACTGCTCATGCTCTTTTGCAGGATGCTCGCCGGCTTGCATGCGCTTGACTGGCGTATGGCTCCGCCGGCTCTCGCGTCGTGGACTGATGCGGTTCGTGACCCAACTGATCCATATGCTTTCATTGACACTGAATTGGCGATGTTGCGGGTTACGCTCGAACGTTTTCCAGTTGCGCAACCACTTGCGTCTGTACTGCGGTGGCTGGAGGTCCATCGGGATGATGTTCCCTGCCGGAGGCTCGCACTCACGCATGGTGACTACCACCCAAACAACGTGCTGCTGCGGCCTGATGGCTCGGCTGTGGTCATTGATTGGGGCGCGGCGCAGGTAGCTGATCCCAGGCGCGATCTTGCGTGGACGTTGCTGTTGACGTCTACGCAGGGATATGCAGAGTTGTACGAGCCGATGTTACGGGGATATGAGCAAGCTGGAGGAGTGGTGGAGCAGCTTGGCTATTTTGAGGTGATGGCAGCGTGTCGCCGTCTCTTCGACGCGCTGGTGTCGTTGCACTCGGGAGCCGACACGCTGGGGATGCGCCCTGGTACGGAGGAGCTCATGCGGCGGCAGGGCGCGCACTTTCGCAGAGTGTATGCGTTACTCCAGGATCGCACCGACGGTGTGGGGGTTCCAGAGATCGAGAGGTTCTTGGGAACTTTAGGCTGAGCGTGTTCCCGCAATGAAGTCTATGACGATGCGCGCTAGCTCCTCGCCTTTATCTTCTTGCAGGAAGTGGCCTGCAGCGGTGATGGTAGTATGCGGCTGGCCC
>DASVOW010000813.1:0-5716 GCA_036383155.1 Ktedonobacterales bacterium | reverse complement strand
GCTCGTGTGCCGAATATATCCGGCACACGAGCGCCCGCCTGGCTGTTCATGCATGATCGGCGTTGCGTGCCGGTTAAGAAGCCGGTCCAGATGTCGGGCTGTACATAACCGTACGAACAGGCACAAGTACTGAGCCATTTCTCCCTGTGCGGCCGCTTCTCTGCTTCAGTATGCGTACACTGAAGCGGGTATGTGTATGCGCGAGCATATTCATAAATGCATACACAGGTTGCAGAGGAGAGAGACGTGGCGATCCGGATCGTGCAGGTTGGGATGGGCGGCTGGGGCCGTAATTGGAGCAAGTATATCGTGCCACGCGTCGCGGGGGTGGAGGCGGTCGCCTGGGTGGACCCGGAGCCGGCAGCGCTGGCACTGGTACAGTCCGAGGGGGACATTCCGGTGAAGCGATGCTTCGGCACACTGGAAGAGGCGCTGCGGGCCGTCGACGCGGATGCGGTGCTGATTACGGCGGCGCTGCCGGGGCACGTTTCCACCGCGCTCATGGCGCTGGCGGCAGGCAAGCACGTGCTGGTGGAGAAGCCGTTCGCGGGGACGGTGGAGGAGGCTCAGCGCGTGGTGGAGGAGGCCGAGAAGCGCCAGCGCGTGTTGATGGTGAGCCAGAATTACCGCTTCTTTCCGGCGGTGCAGACCGTCAAGTCGCTGGTGCGTGAGGGAGCACTTGGGGCGCCTGGCGTCGTCACCATCGATTTTCGGCGGGATAGCAGCGCGACGCCGGATGGGAAAACGGTCTATCAGCGCTCGCAGCACCCACTCCTGATGGACATGGCGATCCATCACTTCGATCTGATGCGCTATGTGCTGGGCCAGGAGCCGCGCACCATCACCTGCCACGCCTGGAATCCCGAATGGAGCCCCTTCGACGATCCGGCGACCGCGCTGGCAACGATTACCTTCGACGGCGGGTCGGTGGTGAGCTATCGAGCGAGTTGGGTCAGTCGCGGCCCGGCGACGCCGTGGGCCGGAGAATGGAGCATGGAGTGCAGCGGCGGCGAGATCGCGTGGACGAGCCGCGAGAATAGCTCGTCGCAGCATCTGGGTGAGGTGGCGGACCGGGTGATTGTCCGGCGCACGGGTGAAGAAGCGGCGCACAAGCTGACGCTGCCTACACTGCCTGCTGTTGACCGTCTCGGCAGCCTGAGCGCCTTCGCCGAGGCGATTATGAGCGGACGCGAGCCTGATAGCTCGGGGCGGGACAACCTGGGGACGCTCGCCTTGATGTCTGCGGCGATCACTGCGGCACAACGAGGCACGTCGGTGTCTGTCCCCGCGGGAGCCTAGCAATCGTTTGGTGGTAACTGGCGCGGATCGTCATGGAGTGGAGCCGCGCCAGATTGACCCAGCCCGCAGAAACGGAGACGCGCACTCTATGGATGACACGAGCTTTTTTGAGGCGATCAATCATGCGCAAGGTCTGGGTCGCGAAGCCGCGCGCCCGGTCTATGAGGAGCTGTGGGAGAGTGCGACACGCGGCGATAACCAGTATCACTGCTGCATCGTCGCGCACTTCATGGCGCATGCGCAGGTCGAGGCGGAGGCGCAACTCACCTGGCATCTGCGCGCCCTGCATGCAGCAGATGCCGTCCACGACGAGCGTGTGGCGTCGTTTTATCCGTCGCTCTACGGGAATCTTGCCGATACCTATCTTCGCCTTGGTGACCTAGCTCAGGCTCAAGACTACATCGATAAAGCGCACGCGACTGCGTCTGTCTTGCAGGACGACGGCTATGGCCGCATGATCCAGCGGTTGATTTCGCGTGTGACGCAGGCCGTCACGCCACAAGGTGCGCCGCACGGTGGGGACGATCGGTAGCATCAGCCGCCGCAGTCTAAATAGAGGAGGCGTCAATGGGCAACCCTGCAATAGAGCGGCGCGTGGCGTTGATATTCCTCGTCAACGCTGATGGGCACATCCTCATGCAGCTACGCGATGCACATGCCCGCGTTTCTCCCAATACCTGGGATCTGCCGGGCGGCGGGATCGAGCCACAGGAGACGCCGGAAGAAGCAGTGCGGCGCGAGCTTCACGAAGAAACGGGGCTATTGGTCGCCGGCCCTCTCACGCTGTTCTGGCATGGCGTGCGCGCCGCGACGCTCCACGCCACCACGGTAGTCGAGTGGTTTGTGTACGCCGCCGCTACCACAGCAACTAAAGCAGACCTCGTGCTCGGCGAAGGACAAGCCCTGCGTTTTGTCGCTCTGGAGGAGGCGGGTGCACTCGACACATCCTTTAGCGCCGCCTATTTTGTTCCTCACTTCCTGCGCTCACCTACCTACCAGCAGATTGCGCAAGCCGCTACACACGGCGTTCCTCGCCCATGACGCAGCGTGGCGTGTCGCCGATCTCGCCGAGCGTGGTGCGTCCCTCTGGCGCGCAGGCAGTAAGCCACGCTGGATGACGCTATTTTGTGCGCCATCTGTAGGTCGTCACTCACGAGATGCGCTCATGTTCCTGCTCCAACACGACCTGCTACGTGTTTTGGCATGGGCGGTGTTTACTCTGGCACGCCGTGTGCGACCTCATGCCTTCACATAACGGGCGGTTAACGTGCCCATAGCGTCATTTTCTATGTGTCGCGTTGGTTACGCACGGAGGTTGCGCATGGATCCCGAAAATTTCATATCGCCTGAAGTTGGCATCACCGCTGCCGTCGTCGCTGCCGTCGCCTCCCCTCCGGTGCGCAAGGTCGTGCGCCGCGGAGCCGTCCTAGGGGTGGCTGGCGTGCTCATGGCAGGCGACGCGATTACGTCATTCGCCAGGGGTCTTGGTCAGGGTGCCTCGGCGGTGGGCAGCCATGGGGCAGAGCACATGCAGGGTGGGCACGACGGCCAGGGCGCGAGCGGCGCAAGCACCGGCGACGGAGAACAGCCCGCGCACCAGGGCGAGGCGCAGAACGCGGGGGAGCCATCGTGATGAGCCAGCCAACCGACCAACCGACGCCATCTCAATCGGCTGGCTCGCAAGCACCCAACGTACCGCCGGCCATGGAGCGCGCTGAAGTGCTGGTGGATGCGTTCGGCGTTCGGCTGGGACAGTGGACGAACAGTCTCGGCGACGGGTTGCGGCGCTTGTGGGCGCGCACTCGCGAAGAGGGTGAAGACATCTGGGCTGAGGCGCAAGATATCCGCCAGCGCAATCATATTGGTATGGGGTCTACCGGCGGAGCGACGGACAGCTCCGCGTCGGGTGATGAGAGCGCGCTCCATTAACTATGGAGCAGCGTGTTGCGGCCTGCGAGATGAGGGCAGCGTCCCTACCAGGTGAGCGGGGATATGTCGTGGTGGTTGGCAGAAGTGCTGCGCGGAGCACAGCATTTAGAGGTACTTTGGAACAGGAGCAGGCCTGGTGGGTGCAGCCATCGCCGATCGCAAACTCGATGTCACGCAGGATGTGCGGGTAATTCATGCACTGCGCGGTCGCCTGCGCGTGCGTCTTGTGAAATGGACGGGTAAGGGACAGTGGCGCATCGAGTCCCGCCTGCGGGCGCTCCCGGGCGTGCGATCGGCTGAGGCGAACCCACTCACCGGTAATGTGCTGATCCAGTACGATCATACGCAGATCGATGAGGTGGGCGTACTCGAAGCGCTCGACGCGCTCTGCGGCCAACTCCCCGCGCTCGAAGCTGAAGCGGCAGTCGCACGCCCTCCGGCTCATGTGCAGACCGAGGGGCAGAGGGTTCGCGCACGGATCGCCGTGCGTGGGCTGGATCGCAGCCCGCACCTCGCGCAGCATGTCGTTGAGCGCCTGCAGCACTTCCCGGGCGTGCGGGCTCGCGCCAATCCGTTGACTGGACGTGTGTTGGTTGAGTTTGCCCAGCATGAGACAGACATCGACGACCTCATCGCGGAAGTGGCGGATGTAGAGCTGCCGGAGCTGCCGGAGGAGGACCGCCCAGCCGATCCGCTCGATCCGGCTCCGCTGATCCAGGGCGTGACACGCACTGTTGGCGCCGCACTTGGCCTCGGGCTGATCGCCGCGCAGCAGTTGCCCGGTGTGGCGCGGCCGCTCGTCGATCCCACCATTCCCGCCTACATCTCCAGCGTCATCGGCATCCTGCGCGGCTTTCCGTTCCTGCGCGATGGGCTGCGCAAGATGCTTGGTCGCAACGCCGCCGACTTTGCCCTCTCAGTGCCCAATATCGCCACCCTTGCCCTCTCCAATAGCGCCTCCGGCCTCGCAGTGATCGGAGCTGAGTCCGCCATTCTCACGAACGAGGTACGCTCCCGGCAAGCCGCCTGGCGTCACTATGAGGAGAACCTGCAGAATGTGGACGCCGCAACGCCAGGGGCTGTCGTCCGCTTGGAGAGTGGCGAGACCTCCCCGCTGGATGCACGTGTCATCGAAGGCTTCGGCACCTACAGCAACCGGAGCGCGCGACCCGCGCCTGTTGCTCCGGGTCAGTGGGTGACGGCAGGCTCGCGACTCTTCGGTGGGCCGTTTGTGCTGGAAATGCAGGCGAGTGAGGGGTTCGAGCCGCAGGAGCGCCCCGCACCACTCACGCCCACACTCTACGACCAGTACAACCGCATCGTCGCGCCCGCCTCCCTCGGATACACCTTTGCCACGGCAGTCCTCACCCGCTCGCTTAGCCGCACCTTCATGGCGCTGCTGCTCGTCAACCCGCGCGTGGCGGTCATCGGCATGGAGGCGGCCAACCTCGACGCGGCCACCCGAGTGCTACGCGCTGGTGTCGTTGTGCCTGGCACTCGCCCTGAGCGCACGCTTCGTCGCCCTGACGCCGTCCTGCTGGATGGGCCGCGCATTGTCTCTGACCGCTTTGAGGCTACCAGCATCGTCCCCCTGGTCAAGGACATGGATACAGCAGAACTCCTGGCTCTGGCCGGTGGTGTCTCAGCGACGGCGGGCTCGCCGTGGGGTGGCGCCTTGCGCTCGGCGGTTGGCGTGGAGGCTGTAGATGGGCATTTCGATGGCACGGCGGCCAGCGCGCGTATTCGCGGTGTTACCTACACGCTTCGCCCGCTCGACGACTTCGCGTCCGTGCCTGAGGCGGCGCCACTGCGCCAGCGCGGCGACCATGTGCTGCAACTGACGAGCGAGCGCGAGCAGCACCCGCTCGGTCTCCTGGCGCTGCGCCCACGCCTCGTCTCTGCTCTACAGGACCTGATCGATGTCTGCCGCCGCCAGCGCGTGCTGCTCGCCCTACTCCCTGGCAATGACGCACTCACGGCTCGCGCGATTGCCCAACGGGCAGGCATCTCCGTGCTTGACAGCGACGACGCGCTCGGAGCGATCCAGTCGCGCCAGGCGCAGGGCAAGTATATTGCTTTTGTCTCGGATGGGGCACATGCAGGCAGGTCGTTCGATGCCTGCGACCTCGCCATTGGCCTGACCGACGGGCGTAGCCCACTCGCCGCTCGTGCGGACCTGCTCGCGCCAGACCTGACCGCCGTAGCTGCCATCATCGAGGCTGGCGCGCGGCGGGATGCCGCAGTGCGCGATTCGGTCGGGCTCTCGGCTGTGGCGAATGTCAGCGGCGCCATTTGGGGCTTCCGTGGGGCAGGGGCGCCGGGGATCGAGACGGCCTCCACTATTGTCTATGGCGCGGCGCTGGCCGCCCTTGCCGACGGCTGGTGGCGACTGCGCGGCGGTGAGCGGCCCCGCAAGTCAATGGCGCAGATTGTCGACCCGCGCCCGGAGCGCTGGGGCGACCGGACCGTCGAGAGCACGCTTGAAACG
>DASVOW010000812.1:0-5441 GCA_036383155.1 Ktedonobacterales bacterium | reverse complement strand
GCGCCCGACGCGCTTTGAGGAGGAGATGGGGACGGCGCTGCGCTCGCGCGCGGATTATACTGTCTATCTCGGCTATCCTGTGGCGGGCTTCGCGGTGGATGTGGTGGCGCAGCGGGGCACGCAAGCGCTGGCCATCGCCTGCGACGGCGACCCGGAGCGCGCCATGGTGGAGGGCGACTTCGTCTCGCTGGATAGTGTTGGGGGGCAGGCTATCCTCGAACGGGCGGGCTGGCGGGTTCATCGTGTCTCGCATCGACGCTGGCAGCTCGACCGCGAGCAATGCCTCGCGGAGATCGACGCGCTGCTCGGGGGCGGCGGCGAGGAGGAGTAGGTCAGTCGCCTGAGGAGGTGGCACGATGCGCTACTACACGGGCATCGGCGCGCATGCCACGCCGCTAGATGTGCTTGATCTGATGGGTGCCATCGCTCGGTACTTTGCTGGGCAAGGGTTCGTCTTGCGTTCAGGCGGCTCACCGGGGGCGGACGTGGCCTTTGAGTTAGGGTGTGGTGAGGGCCGCAAGGAAATTTATGTGCCGTGGGCTGGATTCAATGGCAATGCTTCGCCGTTGGCGATGACTGACGACCTGATGGGGCGCATTGTTGGCTCGGGTGTCTGGCAGGCGCTGCGTGAGGCGCTGGCAGGCGAGACGCCGCCGGTGGATCTCGATGCGGTCCCAGAGGAGCAGCGACGACTGTACGCACGCGATGTGTGCCAGGTGCTGGGAGCGGATCTCATCAGTCCGTCTGAACGTATTGTCTGCTGGACGCCGCCATCCGGCGAACCTGAGGGTACGCGGATCGCCGTCTATGTCGCACGCGATGTCGGCATCCCTATCGACGACCTCTCGGATCCGGCTGTCAAGGAACGATGGCGGCGGCTCGTAGAGAATCAGTAGGCCCAAGACTGCTGGCATTGTTCCTGCCTGAAACGTGATCTTGTGTCGCACGAATGCGGCATTTTGTATGACAGGCAGGGAGATCGCAGCTTATGCAGCTAGCAGACAAGGTTGCGCTGGTTACGGGCGGCGGGGAAGGCATTGGGAAGGCGTCAGCTCAGCTTCTCGCACGCGAGGGCGCGCGTGTGGCCGTGCTTGGGCACAGCGCAGGTAACGTGGAAGAAGCTGTCAGCAAGATCCAGCGGGCAGGAGGCGACGCGATGGCGCTGGTGGCGGATGTCGCGCAGGCCGATCAGATGCAAGCGGCAATCAACCAGATCGCCGACAAGTGGGGGCGACTCGACATCGTCTTTGCCAATGCCGGCATCAATGGGGTGTGGGCACCGCTGGAGGAGCTGACGCCGGATGACTGGCAGCGCACTATACAGACCAACCTGACTGGTACGTTCCTGACGGTGAAGTATGCCGTGCCGTATCTCAAGAAACAGGGCGGCTCGGTGATCATCACGTCATCCATCAACGGCACACGCGTCTTTAGCAATACGGGCGCGACGGCTTACGCGGCCAGCAAGGCCGGACAGGTCGCTTTTGCCAAGATGGTGGCGCTGGAACTTGCCAAGTGGCGTGTACGCGTCAACGCTATTTGTCCCGGAGCGATCAGCACCAGCATCGATGAGAATACGCAGCGACGCGACCTCAACACGGTGCGCACACCTGTCGAGCATCCTAAGGGCACGATACCATTGACGGACGGCCAGCCAGGCACACCAGAGGACGTGGCACAGGTGGTGCTTTTCCTTGCGTCAGATGCCTCACGCCACATTAGCGGCACCGAGGTGTTTATTGATGGCGCGCAGTCGCTACTCGTCGGCAGCTAGAGTATATCGAGCCGAAAGCAGAGGAGGTACTGGCGATTCTATGCGAACAGAAAGCGATACGCACATGATGCATACCACTACAGATACAGAGCATGATCTCATCGAGGATGAGCTTGACGGGGCGCATGACGCGTTCCTGGCGGAGATCGTGCATCTCGACGGCAAGGCTGCTCAGCGGCTACTCAAGACGATTGCCGAGGACGGCACAGGTGCGTCTCCTGCGTCGAGCGCCGAAGGGTGGCAGCGTAGCGGAGGCGCCGGGTAGCGCCGGCCAGAGGATAGTGTGACGAGCGGCGGCGTATATTGCCCGCAGTGGGGTACATCATGAGGCATTGCCCTGCTATGAGGAGGTACATATGCTCGATCTGAGCCAGGAACACGATGCGCACATCGATCAGCGCTTGCGCAGCGACCTGATCATGTGGATTGGCACAGTCCGGCCCGATGGGAGCCCACATCTCGTGCCTGTCTGGTTTGTGTGGGATGGCAAGGAGGTGTTGATCTTCAGCCAGCCTAGCAGCCGAAAAGTGCGCAATATTCGAGAAAATCCACATGTCGTGCTCGCATTGGACGATACCAAGGGCGGCGAGGACGTGATAACCATCGAGGGCGAGGCGGAGCTTCTTCCGACGGGGAGCGACGTCATGATGACATACCCTGCGTACGCTGAGAAGTATGGCGAGGAGGTACGCAGTATGAATACGACCGTCGAGGACCTGGCGAAGGAGTATTCGCAAGGGATTCGCGTGACGCCCCGGCGATTTCTGGGGTAAGCAGAAAGGTTTATCCACCTATTCGCCGACGCGTATTTTATACTACGCACATATGCTTTGTGCGACGCATCTGCTATACTGCCCTTCACGTCTCGCGGGAGGAGAAAAGGATGCGGAGCGCAAGGCTACTGCTTTTCATCTACGCACTATCGATTATCAACATATTGTCGACGCTGTTGCCAGCGTGGCCTATGCGCTATGCGCTGCTGACGCGTGGACTTGATCCACGGCTGTTGCTCGCCGCGCAGGACGTGACATTGTTCGCTGGGGTGACGATGCTGCTGCTGGCCTATCCGGCGGCCGAGGGACACAGGCGCGCGGCGCATTTCCTGATGTTTTGTGCCGGGGCGGCGATCCTGGCGAATCTGCTCAAGGGGCTGGATGTCGAGGAGGCGCTGCTCAATGGTGCGCTCCTGCTCACGCTGTGGCGCGGGAGAGCGCGGCTGCATCGGATTCCTCTGCGCTACACGCCGGTAGATCTGGCACGGCTGGCACTCCTGATCATCATCATCACACGCGCATATATTGCGACAGGGCATGTGGTGCTGCGCGGACTGCGGGCGCTGCTGCAGAACAGCGAAGGCGAGTTCCCCTGGCTGGACAGGATGATTCATCAACTGTCGCAACAATTACGGCTGGAGCATATGTGGTTCCACGAATCGCAATTGTTGCTGCCGCTCTTTTTGCTTGGCATCTTCCTGATCGTCTCGTGGACCTCGCTGCGGCAGGCGGTGGGTGCGTATCACGGCGATGATCTGTACGAGCGCTTCGGTCGTGCCTCGCACAACTCTCTTGCGTATCTGGCGCGGCGCAACGATGTGTGCACATTCCTCGATCCGGCGGGACATGGCGCGATCACCTACCGAATCGTGGGGCACGTGGCGCTGCAAATCGGCGCGATCCTCGCGCCGGCGGGCGAGCGTGCGGCAGTCTATCAAGCATTTCTTGCCTACTGCAAGGCAGAGCACCTCATTCCAGCGGCAGTCGCTCTCGACGCGGAGGAGCGAGCGGTCGCGCGCCAGCATGGTATGCATAGCCTCGCTATTGGCACGGAGGCGGTGGTCGATCTGAAGGGCTTCGCGGTGGAGGCGCTGAACAAGAAGATGCGCTGGGTGCAACGCTCACTCTCGAAGCGTGGGTTTGGGGCTACGCTGCTGACATCGGCGGAGATCCCCACGCACATCCGAGTGAAGCTGGATGGGATCGATGCGGAGTGGCGCGCGATGCGCGGCGGGCAGGCACATGGCTTTTGCATGACACTAGGTCGCTTCCCACGGCGCGACGATACGGGGTGTCTGGTGGGTGTTGCGAGCGACGCGACTGGAGCGCCTGTGGCCTATCTGACGCTACTACCGGGTGGCGAGGGGTACTACTCACTCGATCTGACACGCCGCTTGCACAACGCGCCAAACGCCATCATGGAATTCTTGATGATCGAGACGCTGCGCCAACTCAAGGAGCGGGGTGCGACGAAGGTGAGCCTCAACTTCTCTACGTTCTCGTCGCTGTCATCGTCGCGAGGGGGTGCCCTGCTGCTGCGTCTCTTTGGCCGCGCGGTGCAACTGCAATCGTTGGAGACGTTCAATGCGAAGTTTCGCCCGTCGTGGGTGCCGCGGTATGCTGTCTTTCCTTCGTGGTATAGCGCTCCTGACGTGGTGTATGCTATCGCCGTGGTGGAAGGGCTGGATCGCATGCTACGCAACGCACTCCGCCGGATGATGCGGCAGATGGTATACCACACGGGTACATACATGCAGCCGGAGCGGCGCACCTTGCAAGGCGAGGGCGTGCGGGGCGCGTGACCCTACATCCACCCACGCCGCTTGAAGTACCAGATTTGCACGGCGGTGATGGCTCCCATCAGGGCGAGCGCGACCCAGAAGTTCCAGCCGCCGTCGTGGTCCACTTGCGGCGAATGGCCGAAGTTCTGGCCGAAGATGCCGGTGATGAACGTGATGGGGAGGAAGATCGTCGAGATGATGGTCAACTGCCGCATGATCTCGTTCACCCGGTTCGAGACGGTGGTGAGATAGACGTCGAGCAGCCCACTCATGAGGTCGCGGTAGGAGTCGATCACCTCGAATGTACGCACCAAATGATCATGCACGTCGGCGAAGTAGGGTTCAGCCTCTCTTGGGATCAGGTCGCCGGTGCGCGTGATCAAGGCGTTCGCAACCTCCACCTGGGGGCTGATGACGCGGCGTATCTGCGAGAGCGCGCGCTTCATGCGGAAGATGCGCGCCTGTACCTCATTTGTGTTCTTCTTTACGGCGGCGTATTCGAGCTGGTCGACGATCTCGTCGAGATCGTCGAGCACGGGGAAGTAGCTATCTACCAGCGCATCAAGCACGGCGTGGAGCAGCATCGCTGTCCCACGACTCATGAGGTTATCTTCGAGCTTGCCAGTTCGTATCGACTCGCGTAACGTTGTCAGCCAGGGTAGTGGGGCACGATGGATAGTCAGCAGGTAGTTCTGGCCGAAGACGATATCGAGCTTGGGCATGGCAGCTTCGTCTGTCTTTTCGTCATAGACTAATCCATGCACCACCAGATAGAAGTAGTTGTGGCCCTGGGTGAGCTTGGCGCGCTCGTGTTCCTCGTCAATAGTCTCGATGGTGATCGGCGAGAGACCAAACGTTTTGGCGAGCGTTGGCCCGAAGGCCTGGGGATCACCCTCTAGATCAAGCCAGAGCAGGGCATGCGGATCATCCTGCACACGTGCTATGACCGCGTGTGATACATCCGCCAGAATTTTGTTGTTTTGCCAGACTAACGAGTGTTGGACGATGTCCTTCACATCACGCCCCTCTCATACTCACTCCATATGCTGCATCGCCATGATCGCATCTGCGTACGTGCGACTGCTATTATAGCGACACATGCGTCAACTTGCA
>DASVOW010000811.1:0-8116 GCA_036383155.1 Ktedonobacterales bacterium | reverse complement strand
TGTCGAGCAACGCGAATCCCTTTCACTGGCATTTCTAACCCTCCTGGAGACGCTAACCCCGCCTGAGCGCGCCGTTTTCCTTCTACGCGAAGTGTTCGACTATTCGTACGACGAGATCGCCGCGATGCTCGACAAGACCCCCGCCAGTTGCCGCCAGCTCTTGCACCGCGCGCAGACACGGCTTGCCACCGGACGCCATCGTTTCACCGCATCCCCAGATGAGCAACGTGCATTGCTGCAGCGCTTCTTGCGTGCCAGCCAGGAGGGCGATGTAGAAACCCTCGCGGCGGCGCTCGCGCAAGATGTCACCGTGTGGTCTGACGGAGGCGGAAAAGTCCCGGCTCCAATTCGTCCGATTATGGGTGTGCAAGCGACGGTGCGTTTGTTAACCTCTCTGGCCCGCAAGGTTGACACACAACCCGAGCCCGTCACGATCACCAGCGAAGAGATCAACGGCAGCCCGGCGCTCATGGTCTGGATTGGCGAAAAGCTTGACGTGGCAATTTCTCTCGCTCTCGTCAGCGGGCATATCGGCGACATCTACGTCGTACGCAATCCCGACAAGCTGGCATATCTCCAACGTCAGCTGCGCCAGCGTCACACGCCTGCCACCTGACGCCCCTCCGCCTCAGTGGGCCCTCATGCATCACACGCGCTCCTCCCTCCAGCACATCGAGCCGCAGTGATCGTGCAAGCGCATCGTAGCGACGAGGAAAACCCTGTCACAAACGCAAACCATCAGTCGTCTCCTGCACGCAACCAAATGGGAACCGTATCTACGCAACAAAGGAGACGTACGAATGATCACGGATACGTTTGCTCAACCGCCGGTGATAATCGTTGGGGGTGGATTAACCGGCCTCTCTGCTGCAGCCATCCTGGCACGCGCTGGTCACGCCGTCACCGTATTTGAGCAGTCTGGTGCCCCCGGTGGTCGCGCCAGAACAAAGCAACAAGGCGACTTCCTCTTCAACCAGGGCGCACATGCCCTCATTCACGCCGGGCCAAGCGAAAAGCTGCTGGACGAGTTGGGTGTGCCCTATAGCGGCTCAATCGTCTCCAAAGACAAGTTTCAGGTGCTTGAAGACGGAAAGCTGCACACGATGCCCACTGGTCTGACATCACTTGCCAGGACGACATTATTGAAACCTGCCGCCAAAGCAGAGTTCATCCGCCTGTTTACCAGCTTGAATCACATCAACCCGGCGCAACTTCATAACGTAACCCTGCATGACTGGCTGGAACGGCACATACGACATCCGCAGCTTCGCCAGCTCTTTCTGGCTCTAGCCCGCTTGACCACCTACACCAACGCCCCCGATATGCTCTCCGCCGGGCTGTTCATTCCACTCCTGAGTGTCCAGGTGCGCTACCTCGATGGTGGCTGGCAAACGCTGGTAGATGGCCTGCGGCAGGTGGCGCAAGCGGCAGGTGCAGAGATTCTGACGCACGCCAGAGTTGCGGCAATCGAAATCTCCGAAGACAAACATACGGTGCACTTGGCAAATGGGACCTCCTACACCGCCTCAGCAGTGTTGCTCGCCGTCGGTCCCCAAGATGCCGCAGCCCTGCTCACGAACGGAGCGCACACGGAGCTGAGCCGCTGGGCCGAGCAGTCCATTCCGGCTCGTGCTGCCTGCTTCGATGTTGCGTTGCGTCGCCTACCGGAGCCGCGACACGTCTACGTGCTCGGCATTGATCGCCCGCTCTATTATTCAGTCCATTCTGCCTGGGCCAAATTGGCTCCGCAGGGTGGCGCCTTGATCCACACCATGAAATACCTGCGACCCGACGAGCCGGCAGACCCCGAGACCTCCCGCCAGGAGTTGGAAGCGCTGCTCGACACGGTGCAGCCTGGCTGGCGCACCGAAGTGGTAGAGCAATCATTCTTGCCCCACATGACACCCTCGAATGCCATTGTTCAGGCAGCGCACGGCGGTCTGCCAGCCCGGCCCGGCCCCGCCGTCCCCGGCATACGCAATCTCTATCTAGCCGGTGATTGGGTTGGAACGGAAGGCCACCTTACCGATGCCTGTTTCGCCAGTGCCAGAGAAGCCGCCCGTATGATCATGACATCTTCGGCAGTCAAGCCCACCCAGTATGCCATGGTAAACTAGAGCCCATCGTAACCGTTACATCTCCGGAGAGATAGGTCGCTGGCCTGAGCAAGCTCCCTCCTATCTCTCCGCTATCAGCGATAGAGGGCGAAGTATAGAGCCAGCAGGAGACATGAAGCGATGACTGTGCCAGACAACACAGTAACGATGACTGCTAGTGTCATCGCGACGATTCCCCAGGAACAGTGGCGAGGCTTCCTGACCGATAAGGTGGTGCGTGACGTAGTCGAGATATACCTTCGTGATCACTACGCTGGACGCGAATTTGACATTAGCACGTCCGGCGAAGGGATACTGGTGCGCCTTACGGCCGGACCAAGCTTGGCCGATCTGCATGTCTGCATCACAGGCGGCGTAGTGGAAGCACCCCAAGCTAGGGATACGGACACAGTACCTTCGAACGAGACCCGTCGCCAGCAGCAACGCCTCGTGGAAGAACTCGATGAAGTGCTTACCTTCATTGCGGACCAGCACGTCGAGCGACTCGTCCAATTTGCCATAGATGAGTGGACCGAGGCTGACGATGCGGAAGACCGCGAGGACATCGCGCGCCCCAGAATCCAGATCGAATATGCGGGCAAGACGCATCATGTCTGGGCGTATGCGGCTCGACCATGGCTAGATGGTCCAATTGTGACAGTGGCCGTACTGCCCCACAGAGCCGTGTACATCCAAGCGCAAGGACACGACATCTCAGCATCGCAGATACACAATGCTATCAGACAGGCAATCGATCACCTCCGTGCGGAAGGCTTGGCGGTTGAGTTGACATCGCAGATCGAGCTAGAGGCACTGCAAAGCGTCGCCAACCAGTCGGAGCATACTTGACACCGCATTCCATCAGACGCCAGCCCTCCAATGTCAGTCTCTACGCCCGATGTCCCTTGCCGAATCTGCCACGATACGCCCGCTTCACCGCCAGCCCAAACAGTTCCGTGCGCCGCTTCCATCGCGCAACATTCTCAGGCGATGGGCGCACGTTCGATGGCTTCCACCGCCGGTTCCACCACACATCCGAGTCGCTGCCAAATGTGCCGCTCTCTAGGCGCTCGATATAAGTGAACGTGCTCCAATACTTATCCGCCAGTGAGCCCAAGAAACCATCGTCGCAGTACGACACGCCGCCGCGCGACATTGGTTTTCTTCCCCAGCCATGCACCATGTCATACAGCCCACGGGATGCGCAACGAGCTGTAGCTCAGCAGTAAAGCGGCTTGAGTGTGTGCTTCGTCTTTCTCTTGTTTTCGCAAGTTTCTCATCTCTTATGAGAAAAAAGCAAGGGCGTTGAGGAAGCCAGCGAAGCCGCTTCAGCTAAAAGTGTATCTTGTTACGCAATCCCGTGGGCAGTTCCATGGAATTTCCATATTTACGTCGGTGTCAGCAGGGCTTGACATGGAGCGCACTCCATGTTTTACGCTGAGCATATGGAGAAGACATACACCACCAGCGACGTTGCCAGGCTCACAGGGCTAAGCATCGACACCTTGCGCTACTATGAGCGCATCGGACTGATCCATGAGGTGGATCGGCTCTCAAACACGCATCGGCGCTACACAGACTCTGACATCCAGTGGATTCAGTTTCTGCTCAGATTGCGTGACACAGGCATGTCCATTCAGCAGATGCTGGAATATGCCCGTTTGCAGTGCCTGGGCGAATCAACGCTCCGCGAGCGCGTCGCTCTGCTCAAAGCCCATCATGAACAGGTTGGGCTTCACATTCAGCAATTGCAAGAATATCTCGTGGTTATCGATCGCAAAATCACTACCTATGAAGGCACTTTGCTGGCTCGTGAAACCGAGAAAGGAGAGGAGACCGCGCCACTCCTTACTGGCTAGGCCAGCAAGATCGGTTGCTGGTCGCGGGGTAGATTGTCTTTTTTCCGAGCCTCCCCATAATAATTGTGACCTGGCACACAGCCAGGTCTGAGTACGTTTTGCCCAATTTTTGCGCAGAACAGTGCAACCGTCACATGAGTAAAAGGAGAACTTGTGCATGCGTCTGGGATTACAGGTGCCTAGCTTTACATGGCCTGGCGGGCAGAGTCAGCTTGGCGAGACCTTTGGACTGATCGCTGAACGCGCCGAACGCGCCGGGTTCTACAGTCTATGGGTCATGGATCACTTTTTTCAGCTCGACGGCATAGGATCGGCGGAACAGGAAATGCTTGAGGGCTGGAGCGCGTTGGCCTTCGCGGCGGCTCGCACGAACCGCATCAAACTGGGAACGCTGGTCACAGGCGTCACCTATCGTCATCCCGGTATCCTGGCGAAGACGGCGACAACGCTGGATGTGCTCTCGCACGGGCGCGCCTACCTGGGCATCGGCGCGGCCTGGAACGAGGAGGAGCACAGGGGATTGGGAGTGCCTTTCCCACCTGTCAAAGAACGTTTCGAGCGGTTGGAAGAGGCGTTGCAAATTGTGCTCCAGATGTGGTCGAGCGATGAGCGGCCATACGAGGGCAAGCACTATCAACTGGTCCGGCCACTCAACAGCCCGCAGGCCATCCAGAAACCGCACCCGCCGATTCTGATCGGCGGCGGTGGTGAACGCAAGACGCTGCGGCTCGTGGCTCGTTATGGCGACGCCTGTAACCTGTTCACCTCTGGCGATCACGCCGAGTTGCGGCACAAGCTCGACGTGTTGCGCAAGCACTGCCAGAGCGAGGGGCGTCCCTATGAGCAGATCGAGAAGACGGCCTACAGCCATGTACTGCTCCAGCTTACCCGCGGTGGGCGCGATCAGTCCTGCACCCCTGGGGCTTTCATAGAGCAGTGCGCGCAACTGGCGGAACTGGGCATCGACCAGGTGACACTGAGCCTGAAAGGCGTCCACGAGGCAGAACCCTTTGAGTTGTTTGAGCACGAGATCATTCCAGCGGTTGAAAAAATCCCTGTCGCTGGCCGTTAGGGTGTCTTTTGCCTCCAGAGATTATCGAATAAGTTGAGGGTCTCTGAGGTGGGTAAAGCTTAAATTGGCTCGTCTTAGGCTCGCTCCCCTCAGGGTAGCTTTGTTGAAGGAGGCTCTGCTGAGTGTGGCTCTACTGAAATAGGCCCACGGGTTGTGCAACGAGTTTTAGCCCATCAGTGAAATGGCTTTCCGCATTGGGGTTAGGATTCCCTTGCTCCAGCAACCTTCTTTCGCCAGATGCTTGACAATACATGCTTCGAGCGGTTGCAATTTTGACTGAATAGTTCAATCAAAATAAAGGGAGTGGAAAGATGCCACGAACCGAAGCAGCCAATCAGAGGCTCCGCGAAACGCAGCGCGAAAAAATCCTCGATGCCGCCAAAAGAGTCTTTGCACGCAAAGGTCTGTCTGCGACCATGGCGGACATTGCTGCGGAGGCCACGATCAGTCATGGACTCGCCTATCACTACTTTACCAGCAAGGAGGCTCTTTTGCAGGCATTGGTTGAACACACCCTCCAGGAACGTCGTCCCGAACGCGATGGGTCCCTGCGGATCTTGTATGCCGCACGTATTGGTCATTGTCGTGCCTGCCCCTTGCGTGCGCAGTGCCAGGAGAGTAGCACGACACAAAAGCCACGACGGGTGAGTGCGGTGCTCAAGCCGCTCTCCTCTCCCCACACGGCTTCCTCGCCGCCTCCTGATCCAGCCAGCGCGCTGCTTGCCTTTGCTCCAGTGTTCTGGCGTGACTGGCCACGCTGTAGTATCAGGCGGACATGGCTGAAAGTAGTCCGCAGCCAAACCACCTGCCTGGAAATTTCTGCTCCGCTCCCGCCATCATGCGCAGAAACGCCTACGGAGAAGGTCATGACCAGGGCGGAGCGCGCGCATTGGCGTCTCTCCTGGGACCAGCGTCTGGCACGCAATGCTCGCCCAGTTACTGCTCCCCAACTTGTCGTGACACTTCACGGACTGCCAGCCACCTTTGCCGCTACCTTTGGTTTTGATCTGCTCGCCACTGCTTGATCTTGACCTCGTGCCACCTGTTTCATCTCCTGCCTCCATGGTGCCTCACCAGGCCACGATTCTTTTATTGATATTCCTCAATCATCAGGCGTCCTTCCATCTTTGTGCTGATGTTGGGTTCATGCCAGTCCCGTGGCCATCATTTTCTGCTCAGCTAAACTCGTTGCACAACACGTGGGTACAGGCAGTCCAAGACGCCTTCACCCTCGATGTCAGCATAGGTAGGTCGCAATCGGCGACAGATATCCGCGAAGAGCGCCGACGACACGTGTATGTCCTCTTCACTCCAATAAACCTGCACTGCCGCGTGATCGCCGTGAGCAATCGCCTCATCACTCATGACATCAAATGACAGCCCGACCTTGCTAGGCAACTGCTTTGCCTTCGCGTTCTTGGCATATGCCCGTTGGATGCCCACGAATCGTATATCTCTGACGAAGAATGTCGGAGCAGCAAGCAAGTGCAACAGCTCATCATCGGACGCCGCAGCATAGGGCGACCACTGTTTCTCAGGCGCATGCGCCAGTGTTGCCAGTGAGCGCGCCTCTTCCTCCGTACATTTGCCACCGACGATATCGCCCGAAAATTGCAGACCACGTTCGAGGATCAGATATTCCCCCGTCCGCTGAAAGCTCACCCGTTCCGGCTCGTTGGTCCAGTACAGGCCTGCATCTATACACGGTGGCTGTGGGTCGTTCATCGACGCTCTTCCCCGTCTTTCATCCCCACCGCCTGCTTCAGCGCCGCTACCTCCGCGGACCCCAACAGCCGCGTTGCCCCCACTGCTAGCCCCGCTAGCGTCAGCGGACCCACCCGCACCCGCCGCAGCCGCACCACCGGATGCCCCACCGCCTCAAACATCCGCCGCACCTGTCTGTTCCGCCCCTCGTGCAGCTCGATCCCCACCCACGTCGCGTCGCCCACCCGTCGCTCAATCCATGCCCGTGCCGGAGCCGTGGGCCGCTCCTCTCCCGGCAGCGTCACCCCCTGCGCCAGCCGCTGCAACGTCTGCGGCGATGGCTCCCCCTCCACCAGCGCCGCATACTCCTTCGTCAGCGCATACCGTGGATGCGTCATACGCAGCGCCAGCTCGCCATCATTCGTCAGCAGCAGCACCCCCTCCGTATCCCAATCCAGCCGCCCCACCGGATACACCCGCTCGCGCCGCCACTCCTCCGGCAGCAGATCGATCACCGTGCGCCGTCCCTCGGGATCGTGTGCCGTCGTCATCGCCCCCGCCGGCTTATGCAGCAGAATATAGCGCAGCGCCGACTGCGGACGCACCACCTGCCCCCGCACGCGCACCTCGTCCGCACCCGGATCCACCCGCGTGCCAAGCTCGCGCACCACCTGCCCGTTCACCGACACCGCGCCTGCGACGATCAGTTCCTCCGCATGGCGCCGCGAGGCCACCCCGGCGTGCGCCAGATACTTCTGCAACCGCTCGCCTGCACCCTGTTCGCCCTGCTTGCCGTGTTGTTCCATCTCACCTGCTCTACGCCACCAGCATATTCAGCACCGTGCCCGTGCTCGTCGTGCGCGAGATGCTGACCTGTTCGACTGCCCGTGGCTGCTGCGGCGCAGTGAACCCAATCGCCCGCGCCATCGCCGGCTCGCGCACCCCGCGTAGCTCCTCCGCGAAAAGCTCCAGCAGGTCCGACACATCCATGTCGAGGCCCTTCGCCAGCCGCTCCAGCACCAGCGCCGACGGATACTTCTTGCCACGCTCGATCTCGCCCAGATACACCACCGACAAGATCGACCGCTCAGCCAGATCCTTCAGCGTCAAATTGCGCTCGCGCCGCTCACGCCGGACCACCGCGCCGACCGTCTCCTGCAAATCCGCCATGTCGCTGCCTCCAACTCATCTCTTGGATCTCACGCGCCGATCCGGACATCCTCTGCCACCACCGCTCACTCTCTTCCACCCGCGCATCTGTTCTCTATCTCACGTATACGTATAATACGCTCCCACGCATGCTAATAGCATACCTCACGCATCCACACATGCTGAGAGCATCGCTTTTCACTTCAATTCTAACTCCCCGCCGGATATCGTTCAAG
>DASVOW010000810.1:0-7089 GCA_036383155.1 Ktedonobacterales bacterium | reverse complement strand
AGCTCGGGATTCCACAAAATGCGCCTGTGGTAGGCACTGCCGTGCGCTTTGTCGAAGAGAAAGGGCTACCCTATCTGTTCGACGCCATGCCGCGCGTGCTCGCGGCTGCCCCCGACGCCTATCTCTTGCTCGTGGGCGATGGCCCGTTACGGGATGCTCTGGCGCAGCAAGCGGCCACTCTTGGCTACTCCGGCCGCGTGATCTTCGCCGGCTTTCAAGCTGACCCCCGCCCATACCTCAGCCTGATGAACGCCTTCGTCTTACCCGTCCCCTTTGGCTCAGCCTCGATCGGCCTGCTGGAAGCGATGGCGATGCGTCGGGCCGTCATCATCACATTCGGCGGCAAGGGCGAGGCAGTCATTGACGGCGAAACCGGCTTATGTCCGCCACCGCGCGACCCACAAGCGCTCGGCGAAGCAATCTTGCGCGTAATCCTTCACCCCGAATTCGAGCGGCAGCTCGGCGCCAACGCCAGACGGCGCATCGAGCAATCCTTCTCGTCGCGGAGTGCTGCCACACAACTCCTTGCGCTCTACCAAAAAGCCCTTGGCAGCACCAACCACGCTGACTATCGATCATCCCAGACCTCACTGGTTGGCGTGCAGCAGGAGCATCTCTAAGATGGCAACGGTGTCCATTGTGCAAGACATGGCATATCCGCTACGCATCTACTTCTGTGCGTGGCCAGTCGCTGGCGTGCGCACGCAGTATGAGAATGTGCGGAGCGTCGCGACAGAGGCTGGCGACCTGGACGTGCAATACGTCGAGGTCAGCCCGTACAAAGCAGGTGGCTTGATCGAGCGGCTGCCGTTACTGGGTAATCATACCAGAGGCAGCCTGCGCTCTTTTGTCTCAACCTGGCCACTCTTTACAGCACGCGGAATCGATGCGATTTGGACACAGGTAGATACCCCACTGTTCCCATACCTTGCTACCCGTGCGCGTCTCGCCGGCATACCATACGTGATCTCCACCGACGCGACGACCGCCCAGGTGGAATCATTTGCCGAATATGAGTTGGGCGACGAGCAGCATCCCAGCCTCAAGCATCGGCTCCGCGACTGCATTGCGGCCTATTGCTACCAGCACGCCGCGTATGTGCTCCCATGGTCGCGGTGGGCCGCGTCGGCAATCATGCACCAATTCCACATACCCGAGCAGCGCATTCGAGTCGTGCCCCCAGGTGTCGATCTACGGGCATGGCCGGCACGCGAGACCGTGCAGCGACGAGCTCCCGATGCGCTCCCCCGGCTCCTCTTCGTCGGCGGCGACTTTGCGCGCAAAGGTGGCCCACTCCTCCTCGATGTCTTCCGTGCCTCCCTGGGTGGGCGATGTGAGCTCCATCTGGTGACCAAAGAACCACTCGAAAATGAGCCAGGCGTCTTCGTCTATCGTGACCTCGGCCCCAACGACCCTAGGCTCCACCATCTCTACGAAACGGCCGATGCCTTAGTGTTGCCGACGCGCGCCGATTGTTTCTCGCTCGCGTCAATCGAAGCAATGGCCACTGGCATTCCCGTCATCACCTGTGGCGTTGGCGGAATTCCAGAGATCGTCGAAAACGGCGCATCGGGGTGGCTGGTCCCGGTAGGCGATGGAGCTGCGCTTTACCAAGCTATCGATGCGTTGCTCGCGAACCCCACGCAAGCAGAGGCCATGGGCCAGCGTGGCCGCGCAATCGTTGAGCAACGTTTCGATGCCGCGAAAAATACGCGAACTGCATTCGAGCTTCTCCGTAGTGCGTACAGCCAACGCAAATGAGGAGCCTGCTGATCATGTTGGTAACCAGCCCACGCGAAGGTGCGTTCGGGCACGATTTTCATCACGACACATCACACTCCCGACGAGCGACAATGCCGCTTGACAGGGCCGGAAGGGCCGGAGCGTAGAGAATGCATGTGACTGTCTGTATCTGCACGAGAAATCGCACCAAGAGTCTGATACGGGCTCTGGCAAGTGTCGCGGCATCAGAATGCCGTGCCTTTGATCTGCTCATCGTGGATCAAGGCTCTACAGACGAGACCGAGCAGTCCATTCGTGATCTTCGAGCCACACTGCCTCAGTTTCCACGGTTGATGTATATTCGCAGCGCCACGGCAGGTGCATCGGCGGCCCATAATATTGCGGTATCGCACGCGACGGGCGACATCATAGCGTTCACCGATGACGATTGTGAGGTGCTTCCGCAGTGGCTCGGCCATATCGTTTCGTACGTTGAGACACATCCTGATGTCTCGCAGGTCTGCGGCGCTGTGCTCGCCGGACCTTATGATCCGACGCGCGGATTCATTCCTACCTACGACGCGCGCCACGAGCGTCAGGTGGCGAGCCCTTGGCTCAAGTGGCGCGAAGGCGGCATCGGCGCGAATATGGCTTTCCGGCTGGATGCGCTCCGGTCGGTAGGCCCGTTCGATGAGATGCTTGGTACAGGGGCGCCGCTCCATGCTTGCCTCGACGGCGATATGACCTATCGTATGCTAAAGGCCGGCTATACCGTCGCCACCGTTCCAGAGATATGCGTCATTCATCATGGCTTTCGCACCTGGGACGATGGACGCGTGCTTATGCGCAACTGCGGCATTGGTGTTGCTGCGGCCTACACCAAGCATCTGCGCCTCGGCGATGTCGCCGTATTGCCGGTGCTGCTCTTGGAGTGGTGGCGTTGCATCTCCTGGCGTCGTCTTCTCTTGCTACGGCGTCACTCAGGCCTCAGGCGTTCTTTCGCCTTTATGCAGGGCATCGCCCTTAGTTTTCGCTACACCATAGATCGTGACAGCAGCACATATCACTATCAAGCCTCACCTGACGCTGTCATGCTCCAGCCACTTGATGATCACGTAAGTGTACTGCCACCGCATACACATACACCAGCCATGAAGCCATTAGCAAAGTAATGATTATTGTGCCCAGTCTCCCATTGGAAGACCGTGTTACGCACTGTCTTTGAGCCAGTCGCTCGCTGAGCGGCATAGAAAGTGTAGGACCCGATGATGATCAGTCAACAGCAGAGCGCGCGCGGCGGGAGCGCATCAGGTGATCTGGCGACCGCCCCCCTGGATGCGGCAATGAGCGTTGCCCGAGAATCGCTCACGCCGTCGCGAGCGCGCCTGCGCTTCGGCGTCGTCGGCTATGGCTACTGGGGACCCCAGCTCGTGCGCAATCTGGATCGCCTGGCGATGGGTGAGGTCGCCTACATCGCTGATCTCAGCCCCGAGCGCCGCCAGTCAGCCCAGTTCGAGTTCCCCGGTGCCATTGTGACACCCGATCTGGAAGAGGTATTGGCGAGCGATGTAGACGCTATCGTCGTGGCGACGCCAATCCGCACGCACTACAAGCTCGCCCGCATGGCCCTGGAACGCGGCAAGCACGTCTTCGTCGAGAAGCCCCTCACCTCAAACTCCGCGGATGCCGAGGAGCTCGTGGCGCTGGCGGATCGTCTGGGGCGCGTGCTCATGGTTGGCCACACATTCATGTACAACCCCGCCGTCGAGAAGCTCCGCTCCCTGGTGCTGGATGGCGAGCTGGGCCACGTCTACTACATCGACGCTATGCGCGTAAATCTCGGCCTCTTCCAGCCCGACATCAACGTCATGTGGGATCTTGCCCCCCACGATATCTCGATCCTCAACTATGTGCTTGACATGCACCCTGTCAGCGTGAGCGCGCAAGGCGGCTCATATGTGCGCCCAAACGTGCATGATGTCGTCTACCTGACACTGCACTACCCCAACGGCCTACTCGCGCACATCCACGTGAGCTGGCTGAATCCCTCAAAGATGCGCCGCTTCACCGTCGTGGGCGACAAACAGATGGCGATCTACGACGACGTCGAGGCCACCGAGAAGATTCGCGTCTTCAATCGCGGGGTGGACGCCCCGGAGCGCACGTCCACATTTGGCGAATTCCAACTCTCCTACCGCTACGGCGACATCGTCAGCCCGCACATTCGCTGGTCCGAGCCGCTAGCCCTGGAGTGCCGCCACTTTGCCGAGTCCATCCTGGAAGGCAAGCCGCCACGCAGCGACGGCCGTAACGGACTGCGCGTCGTGCAGATCCTTGAGGCCGCCGAAGCCTCCCTGGCCGCCGGTGGCGCCGTGATACCGATAGCCCCAGCGGGTGCATAAGACGACCAGCTTCGGTTCATTGCCATTTCACCCCACAGAGACATACAGATTCCCCTCTCCAGCACAGCGGGGAGGGGAATCTGTATGTCTCTGCCCTACAAGATCTGGCGCAGGAAGCTCTTCGTGCGTTCGTGACGTGGCGCGCTAAAGATCTGCGCCGGCGCGCCCTCCTCCAGGATCACGCCGCCATCCATAAAGATCACGCGGTCGGCCACCTCGCGCGCAAACCCCATCTCATGTGTGACCACCACCATCGTCATCCCTTCCTCGGCCAGTTGGCGCATCACCTTCAGCACCTCGCCCACCAGCTCCGGGTCAAGCGCGGATGTAGCCTCGTCGAAGAGCATCAGCTTGGGATCCATGGCGAGCGCGCGTGCAATCGCCACACGCTGCTGCTGCCCACCTGAGAGCCGCGCCGGGTAGGCGTCGGCCTTCTGATCCAATCCCACTTTCTTCAGCAGCTCGTGAGCGCGTGCCTCGGCCTGCTCGCGTGGCACTCCCTTCACCTGGCACGGCGCCTCGATGACATTTTGCAACGCCGTTAGATGCGGGAAGAGGTTGAAGCGCTGGAAAACCATGCCGATCTCAGAGCGCATGTGGGCGATGTTTTTCTCGTGATCCTCGACAAGCGAGCCATCCTGCTGTTCACGATAGCCGATGAGCTTCCCCTCGATCAAGATGCGCCCGCTATTGATCTTTTCCAGATGATTGATGCAGCGGAGGAACGTCGTTTTACCGGACCCGCTCGGCCCGATCATCACCACCACCTCGCCGCGCCCCACCTTCATCGTGATGCCGCGCAACACCTGATTTGCGTGAAAATATTTATGTACATCCCGCGCGTCCACCATCGAGAGCGCGCCGTTGCCTGTATATGGGCCGTTGAAGCCATCTGTACCGTTCGCCATCTATTGTCCTCACTGCGCTAGCTGCTGCCCGTCACATGGGCTGACGCAGGTCGTTGCTGCCAATTCCGTCAATCTTGCTACACACGTGCCCCCCCTCGATGCTCTGGCACGGGCGCGATCGGCACACCTGCCGCTGTCACTGCAGGCCGGCGCTTGATCCCGACTGCACGCTCCCACCACGACTCCATCTCTAACCCTGGCTCAACGTTGGCAAGGTTGAATCGACGCTCGATGTTGGACTGGATGAGGCCCCACACGGTTGTCAGCACGAGATACCAGATCGATGCCGTGATCAGCAGCTCCAGCGTCAGGAATCTGGGATTGCCGATCTGCAGTGCAGATCCCAGCAATTCATTGAGTCCTATAACAGCGGCCAGTGAGGTTGACTTGAGCATATTGTTGAACTCGTTGCCAAGCGGCGGAATGATCACCCGCATCGCCTGGGGCAGCACGATACGCTGCATACCCTGCATATACGTCATGCCAAGCGACTTCGCCGCCTCCATCTGACCAGCGTCGATAGAGTCGATGCCGGCGCGCACGATCTCGGCCATATAGGCGCCCTCGTTCAGTGAGAAGGCGATCAGCCCAGCCAGGAATGCGTCGAGGAAGATGTTTTGGAAGCCTAATGGCCCGAAGAGATCGATGCTACGCAGGGGACGAGCAATCCGGAGATAGGGCATCATGAGATAGATGACATAGACCTGTACGAGCAGCGGGGTGCCACGAAAGAGCCAGATATAGATGCCGGCAAGCCCTCTAAGGACCCTCAACCGCGACCGGCGCAGAAAATAGAGCAGCAATCCAATCAGCGTGCCCAGGAGTTGTGCAATCACTGAGAGAATGATAGTGATGATCAGGCCATGCAGCAAAAACGGCAGGAAGAGCGAATTCACGACTGCGGACCAGTTGAAGCTGCCGTTTAGCGTGACGACGTTTTTGAGAAATTGGATGATGGGATCGAAGATTTGCATGCGACTCCCCTGTTATCTGCACGGTCCCCGGTCGTCTTCGTCCGTGCGAATCTGTGCACGCAAGGTCGTAGCGCGTCGTTACTTGTTGTACCGTCTACGTGCAAGTGTGATGCCGTTTTGCGGCGCAGGTCATGCTTGGGTCAGACGGGTTATGCGTTTGGGTGCTCGGTGATAAGAACGGTTGGGGCGTATGCCCCAACCGTTCCTGTATAAACCGTCACGATTGTCACATAGTATACGACAGCGTCAGCCCTTACTGTGGCGGATACGCCTCGGAATCCACACCCCAGTTCTTGAGGATGCGCAGATAGGTACCGTCGGTGCGCATATTCTGCAGTGCGGTCTTGATGGCGTTCTCCAGATCAGGGTTGTCTTTGCGTACCACGATACCCTGCGGCGCGGGAGCGACTGTAGTAGGCCCAAGCTCCACTTTGGCGGAATTGAGCTTCACATAGTAGCCCGTGACAGGGGAGTCTTGATAGCTGGCGTCGGCGTTGCCACTCACGACCTGCGCGACGACGACCGTCTGATCGGCATAGTGCAGCTCTTTGATCAGCTTGTCTTTACAGACCGGCGCCTGACCGGATGACTTGTCGCCCGTGCCGTTGGCGTCTTCCAGCTCAGCCTTCTCGACCGTGTTATCCTGTACGGCAATCGTCTTGCCGCACATATCCTCGAACTTCTTGATGTTCGCGGGATTGCCCTTCGGCACCAACAGCGACTCGCCAGCCTGGAAGTAGGGGATCATATTAACCTTCTTCAGGCGGTCGTCATTGATCGTGAAGGACGAGATCGACATGTCATAACGCTGCGCGCCGAGTGACGGCCCCGAAAGGTCCGGGATGATAGTGCCAAAATCAGCTTTCTGCACGTTGACCGTGAGGCAGAGCCGCCGGGCAAGCTCCGCGGCAAGGTCCATATCATAGCCGATATACTTGGTTTGATCGTTCGGGTCGGCAAACTCCGCCGGAGCATACGTGGTATCGCTGGCAACAGTCAGCTTGCCAGAGCTTACAAGGTGAAAGCTAGCAGTGTTCGTTGGGCAGGTGACCGTGGATGTCGGCACGGCGCTGGTAGCGTTGC
>DASVOW010000809.1:0-4365 GCA_036383155.1 Ktedonobacterales bacterium | reverse complement strand
CGCGCATCGAGGACGCTCGTGACGATGCTACTGACGTGATCGGCGATGCGATTGCCACGCCGTGCGAGGTCGAGCAGCTCTTCTTTGGGGAATCCGTGCTCGATGCCGAGCATGAGGGGTTCCAGCGCGCCCTGGAGGGCCATAATCGGGTTGCGTAGCTCGTGGTTGACTGAGGAAATGAAGTGGTCTTTGAGAGCGTCTAGCTGACGGGCGCGCTCGTATTGCACGCGTACGTCGCCAAGCTCGCGCTGGGTGCGGCGGATGCCCTGGGCAGCAGCGAAGATGACGCCGGCGACGGCCCATTGTTCGATGATCGCGGATGAGATGGCTATGGGAATGCGGCTGGCGAAGTCCGGGTCACTTCTGGTGGGAGGCGCGAGAAGGGCGAGCCAGATGGACGCGACGTTGCACGCCAGCACGGTGGCGAATAGCAGCGGGGATGTGCCGATGAGACCAGCGAGAATGATGGCCGTCAGATAGCCACCCAGTACCACCAGCGAGAGCGGATCGAATCCCTGCGCGGAGATGGTCATTAGCTGATAGGTCGTCACGATGGCGAAGGTGCCAACGGAGATGCATATGGCGGCAGGGACATCCTGGCGGCGACGGACAAAGACGATGCTGGCGAGATAGAGCAAGAAGCTTATGACAAAGGTGATGATGACTGGGATGGGCTTTGTCTGCGAGGTTGGGTCTGCCAGGCGGTCGATGATACGCGCTATCAGGGCGATTCCCAGCAATATCGTAAAGAGGGGGCCGATGATGCTGGCGAGACGCAGCCGGCGCTGGCGCTCGTACTCGCGGTATATGGCGCGCTCAGCAGTTGAGGCTTCGTTGGTACCGGTGTCGGTCGCTTGCATATGGGGAGTCCTTTTGGGGTGTCAACGGGAAGTGTAGGTGATGTGGACGGGCGTGCGAGGCCGGCTCAATGGGAGATAGATGGGGCGGGTGTCCTGGCCGGGGGTGAGCGTGAGATCGAAGCGGCGCAGGATCTTGACGAGCAGGGCTTTGACTTCCATCTGGGCGATGCCGGAGCCGATGCAGCTGCGCTTGCCGGCGCCGAAGCCGACGAAGGCGTAGGGTGTGCGGGCGTCTTCGTCGCGGGGTGGGAGGAAGCGGTCTGGGTCGAATGTCTCGGGGTTTTCCCAGTAGTCGGGGCGGTGGTGGACGAAAACGGGCAGCATGAGCACTTGCGCGCCGCCTGCGATGCGATATTCCTGGTCTTCGTTGGGACTGCCGAGTAGGGTGAAGTCATTTACTGCGCCGCGCATGAGGACGACGGCGGCGGGGTGCAGTCGCAGAGACTCTTTCACCAGGGCATCGAGGAACGGGTCTTTGAGGGTTTCGAGGGTGAGGGGGGCGTCGCCGGAGCCGACGAGCGAGCGCACACGGTCGAGAAGGCCGGGATGGCGCAGCAGCTCAAGCAGCAGCCAGGTGATGGTGGAGCTGGTGGAGTCGTGACCGGCGAAGACCATGGTGATGGCCTGGGCGATCAACTCGTCGTCGGAGAGTTGCTTGCCGTCTTCGTCGCGCGCCTGGACGAGGAGGCCGAGGGCGTCATTGGTCGGCGTGTCGCGGCGCTGCTGGATGAGGTCGGTGAGCACCGGCTCGATCTGTTTGCGGGCATTGAGCGCCTGGCCGTAGCGCGTCCAGGATAATCTGGCGTGGGAGAGGCTGGTGGCTCCGGCGATCATGGTGGTGAAAAGCGCCTGCATGCGGGGCTGGCTGGAGCCGAAATCCGTGCCGGCAAGCAAGTTTGTCGCCAGAGAGAAGGCGATGGTGCGAAGCTGCGGGTAGAGATCGGTCTCGCCGGACGCGCCCCACGTGGCAAGCTGTTTGTCGATGGCCGCGTTCATCGCGGCGAGATAGCCGGCGTAGTGTTTGCCGTGGAAGGCGGGCGTCATCATGGTGCGCTGGAAGCGGTGGCGCTCGCCGTCGAGCAGGAAGAGCGCGTCGCCGAAGAGCTCGTCACCCATGGCGCCGTAACCGGGGTGCCAGAGGAAATTGGCGGAGTTGGTGTCGAAGATCTGGCGCTGTGCGGCTGCGCTGACGGCAACCACTGTGGGCTTGCCGCGAAAGGTGGTGGCCCAGACGGGGCCGAAGCGCTGAAAGTGGCGCTGGGCGTAGGTGAGGGGGTTGCGAAAGACGGCGAGGGCGTCGCCAAGATAGGGGAGGGCGCTGTGATGAGGAGGCGTGGTGACTGTCGCGGTGGCTGTTGTTTTTGTTGCGGACACAGTATACCTCCATGTGTAAAGGTGAATTGGCAGTGTGTTAAAGACATTAGCTTTCGTCGGCAAGCCGGCGGAGGCGCGCGATGCGTTGCTCAGCCGTGATGGTGATGGCGGCACGAATTTTAGCGGCCAACTCGCTAGGCTTGACCGGCTTGGCGAGGTAGAAGTCGGCGCCCGCGAGCTCGCCAAGCTGGCGATTGTGCTCTTGCGCGTAGGCGGTGAGAATGATGATGGGAATATCGGCGGTCTCGGGGTCGCCACGTAATGCGCGGGTGAGCTGCATGCCGTCGAGCTCGGGCATCTTGAGATCGAGTACGACGCAATCGGGGCGCGGGTGGGCGGCGTAGTAGGCTTCGAGTCCGGCTGCGCCATCGGCGGCTGTGTGGACGATGCACCCTTCGAAGCGTTCGAGATGAAGTTGGAAGGTTTCGGTAATGTCTGGCTGATCGTCAACCAGCAGCACTATGATGGGCGTCTGGGACATATGCGCCTCACTCCATCAGGCTGAATGTGGCATGCGAGCGTGTCCCTGCATGCTAGGGTACAAACTACCATGCGAGCTATTAAAGGATTAGATATACACTATTGTCAGGTTGTATGTTAGCAGGCGGCGGGTAGCAAGCGCAAGACGGAACGTGAGCGACACATAGGGCGTGTGCATTGTTGCAGTCAGTTCCGTTTGGCGCATGTACGGAGGCTGACGAGAGGCAATGCAGCTATACTGAGCTTGATTCGGCGGTGTCGGATAGCTTGGGGGAGAGATGCATCTGGTATACTGCGCAGGTATGTCGTGGCGTTTCGCCACTGCTGTAATAGCCGTATGCTGTGGATGTTTGCTCAGGGAGGATACGTTGGGGCGTGCAGTAGTTGGCGTGGCGGCCGGAATGCGGGTTGGGCGCTGGATTCAGCAGGGCTGGAACAGATTCGGGGATGCTGTGGCGAAGAACATTCGCGGGGCGCTATGGCAGTCAGACTCGGAACGGATGCCCGCACGGGCGGCGCATGGTGTGCTGGCGGCGATACTGGCGCTGGCGGTGGTGGTGCGGGTGAGCCTGCTCGCGCGGGATGTGCCAACGCTGGATAGCGATCAGTCGGTCGTCGGGCTGATGGCGTTGCATCTGCTACGCGGTGAGTGGTCGGTCTTTTACTGGGGACAGCCGTATATGGGCAGTCTGGAAGCGATGCTGGTCGCGCCGTTTTTGTGGCTGTTTGGCGCGTCGTCGTTTGTGCTGCACCTGGCGACGTTGTGCGCGGCGCTGGCGTTCCTCGTCGCGATCTATCTGACGGGGGCGGCGATTTATTCGCGGGCGGTGGGTCTGGTCGCGGCGGCGCTGCTGGCGGTAGGGCCGGCGTTCTTCGTGGTGTGGAGTGTGCGCGCGTCGGGCGGGTATATCGAGACGCTGCTGTTGGGGCAGGCGCTGTTGTTGCTGGTGCTGATGAGCAGCGGGGCGAAAGGCGTGGGAGCACGCTATGCGGGGGCGATTGGGCTGGTGGCGGGTGTGGTGCTGTGGACGAATTTGCTGGCGCTACCTTACCTTGTTGGGGCGGCGGCGTTGGCCTGCCTGCAGCGACGGGGTGATCTGGTGCGCGGGCGGAACAGGTATGCGCTGGTGGGAGGATTCCTGCTGGGGGTGGGGCCGGCGCTGGTCTATAACATCGTGAACGGTGGGGCGACGCTCGGCACTATTCTTGGGTTGACAGTGGTGGGTGGACATAAGGCGCATGATGTGGTGCCGACGCTGCCGCAGAGCATCTGGCTCGTCGTCAGCATGTCGCTGCCGATCCTCTGCGGCACGGCATTTGGCGGCATGCAGGTGGCGGGATATACGCCAGAGGATTACGCGCAGGCGCGGGCAGGGCATCCGGTGGAGTATACAGTGGCGCTGGTGATCATGGTGGTCGCGCTGGTGGTGTGCGCGGCGGCGCTGGCGCGGCTGGCGCGGCGGTGGCGGGTGGTGCGATCTCCTGCTGCGTCTGCAGGTGATGGAGTTGATGAGCGGGAGCGGTGGCGCATGCAAGGGCAGGCGGCGCTGCTGATCGTGGGGGTGTGCTATTTCGCCGCGTTTTGCTTGAACAAGCAATGGAATGTGTTTGCCACGCCGCGCTATTTGTTGCCGCTGTATAGTCTGATGCC
>DASVOW010000808.1:0-7064 GCA_036383155.1 Ktedonobacterales bacterium | reverse complement strand
GATAACGCGGTATCGGCTGCTGCAACACTCGCTGCGGGACTGCCTGGAAGAGGCGTTCGAGGTCCATCTCCAGCAGGTACGTCCGCTTCTGCAGATCGAAGCGCGCCGCCACCTCCGGGTGAACCTCACCCAGCACCGCAGCCGTCTGCCACGCCGCCTCCATCACGGCCCGCGAAGCGCCCGTCCCGTCCTCCGGCGCGGCATTGTCCGCCACCGTAAGCACCTGCAGCAACGCCGTCCGCCCGGGGTGGAAGGTCGGATGCTGCGCCGGTATGAACCGATAACTCGACACATGCAGGCTACCCAGCAACGTCTCGACGATGCCCTTGAGATCGAAGAAGTCGGCATCGCGCTCGCCCAGCCAGCTCTGCGTCAGCGGGCCGCCCAGCGCGATAGCGAGGGTGCGCCGCTCGTCGGCAAGCCCCGTTCCCACCGCCAGCTCCGGCGTCGGCAGATAGCGCCTGCCCAGCTCGAAGAACCACAGCCCCGCATCCTCGTGCTTACTGTTCTCGCGCACCACCCCCAACAGGCCCGCCATCAGCGTCAGCCGCAGCGACTCTAGCTCGCTCGTCAGAGGATTGTGTAGCGTGATCGCTGGCAGTCGCTCGGCCAGCGCCTCGATCTGGCGACGCTCGACGGCGCGCGTGCTTGTGCTGGTCGGCGTCGACGTCGCCTCATTCGCTCCATCCGCGCCGTCTTCGGCGGGAACCGGAGCGGCGAGCAGCGCCTCGGCCCCAGGCGTCGCGCTCAACAGCAGCTTCGCCATCGTCGCCCGGCTCGTCAGCGTGTAGGTCATCGTCTCTGTCAGGCCCGCGCCCACCAGGATCTCGCGGATGTGATCCTCCAGCGGGAACCACTCGTCGTGCAGCGGCGGCGGCAGCGGACCGGTTGGCACGATGCTCGGAATGCGGTCGTAGCCGACGATGCGAGCGACCTCCTCCACCAGATCGGCGCTCTCATCCACATCTGAGCGCCATGTCGGCACCGTGATGTGCAGCAGGTCGTCGTTGGCGTCCTCCGCCTCGACGCCGAATCCCAGTGCACGCAGGCTGTCGATCGTTTCAGTGCGCGTGACCGTCATCCCCGTCAGCCACTCGATCTGGCTGGGATGAAAGTCAATATGGCGCGGCTTGACCGGCTCAGGGTAGAAATCCACCCGGCCAGGAGCAACCGTGCCACCGGCAAGCTGTGAGATCAGTTGCGCGGCGCGGTCGATGGCAACCGCCGTCAGCTCGATGTCGGGATTCTTCTCGAAGCGTCCCGACGATTCAGTGCGCAGGCCGAGCGCCACCGAGGTGCGCCGCACGTTCGTCGGATCGAAGTGCGCCGCTTCGAGTATCACACTCGTGGTGCCCTCGTCCACCTCCACACGCGCCCCACCGAAGATACCCGCAATCACGTTCGGCCCGGCGGGATCCGTGATCAGCAGCATATCGGGCGTGAGCTTGCGCGTCACGCCATCCAGTGTGGTCAACTCCTCGCCCGGTTCGGCGCGGCGCACGATGATCGTATGGTCGGCCACCTTGTCGTAGTCGAAGGCGTGCAGCGGCTGCCCCAATTCGAGCATCACGTAGTTGGTGACATCCACCACGTTGTTGATCGGGCGCATACCCGCCAGTATCAGCCGGTCCGTCATCCACTGAGGCGACGGCCCCAGCTTCACATTGCGGAGCACGCGCGCCGTGTAGCGCGGGCAGAGGTCAGGGTCGCGCACCTCCAGCTTCATCAGCTTGGAAGCTGGCGTCCCTTTCTCCTTGAGCTCGATGTGTGGCTGTCGCAGCTTGCGCCGGGTGAATGCCGCAATCTCGCGCGCGATGCCTACCATGCAGAAGAGGTCGCCGCGATGTGCCTTGATGTCGAGGTCAATCACCGCCTCGCCGATCACCTTGCCCAGCGGCACACCCAGCGGCGTCTCCGGCGGCAAGATCAGGATGCCGGAGTGATCGTCGCTCAGGCCCAACTCACGCGGCGAGCAGAGCATCCCCTCGGAGAGCACACCCATCGCCTTCTTCGCCTGGATCGTGATATCGCCGACCTTCGCCCCGACCCGCGCCAGCGGCACCTTGTCGTGCAGCTTGATGTTCGTCGCGCCGCAGACGACGCTGAACTCCTCCGTTCCGTTGGTGACGCGGGTGGCGCTCAGGTAATCCGACCCTTTGATGCGCTCCAGCCAGACGATCTCGGCCGTCTCGATGCCCGGCCAGCCGTAGTCGACGCGATCCACCTCCAGCCCTGCCATCGTCAGCCGGTCTGCCAATTCCTCCGGGGTGAGGTCGATATCCACATAGTCTTTGAGCCATGAATACGGTGCACGCATATCTTAACTGCCTCTTCTCCCATTGCCAGCTATCGTCACGAGATCCGCCACGACGCCAAACGCCGTCTGGCCAGGTCCACCTTCGCCCTCAATCAGCGTCAGATCCTGCATGGTATCGGTATGGAGCAGCAGCGCCGCCTCCATCCCTGAGAGATGCGCCAGCAGATCGCTCTCCGGCAGCGCCACCAGCCGCACCCGCGCACTGATCGCCTCGCCGTCGCGGCTAGCCTCCACCACCTGCTTCAGCGTCTGCCCCGGCTGGCGTTCCGCCTCCGCGCTGCGCATCGCCTCCGCGCCTAACCCCTCGCGCTGCACATCGGTCGGGCGCAGATCGGCGTCCATTAGCACATTCGCCAGCACCGTCGCCTTTACCGACGCATCCCAGCCCTCCAGATCGTTGCTGGGGTTCGCCTCAGCCACGCCCAAGCGCTGCGCCCCGGCAATCGCTTGCTCCAGCGTCTCGCCGTGCGCCATGCGGTCCAGTACATAGTTGCTCGTGCTGTTCAGCAGCCCGCGAAAGCCGCTGATCGTCGTCGCCGGCAGGGCAGCCTCGGCCATACGAAAGATCGGCGTGCCGTCCATCACAGTGGACTCGAAGCGCAGCGCCACACCATGCTCACGCGCCAACTCCCGCAACTCGCGGTAGGCGTACGCAATGGGCCCCTTGTTCGCCGTCACCACATGCTTACCAGCCGAGAGCGCCGCCCGGATGTGCTCGATTGCCGGCTGACCACTTTGCGGATTCAGCGTCGTCAGCTCCAGCACCACATCCGCCGGCACATCGCGAATGAAGTCGAGCGCGTCGCTTGCAGTCGGTGCCACGCTGGTTTGACGGCTGATAGGCGGCCACGCCATCGCGGCGACCTCCTGTGCGCTCACGCCCTCCGGCATAATCGTACTGCCTGCCGAGCGCGTATAGATACCCGTGAAGCTGAACGTGAGATCGTAGCGCTGCTGCAATTCGTCCGCCTTTTCGGCGAGCATCTGTGCGAGGGCGCGGCCAACATTGCCGAAGCCCAGCGAAGCCAGACGCAGGTGCATGGTCATCGTCTCCCGTTATGTGAGTTGGCGCAGGAAGCGCAGGTCATTGCTTGAGAACTGCCGAATCTCGTCAATGCCGTAGCGCAGCATGGCGATGCGCTCGACGCCCAGTCCAAAGGCGCAGCCGCGATACACGCTGGGATCGTACCCAACCTCGCGCAGCACCTTGGGGTTGACCATGCCCGAGCCGCCCATCTCCAGCCAGCCGGTATACTTGCAGACGCGGCACCCGACCCCTTTGCAAATCATGCAGTCCATATCGAACTCAGCGCTCGGCTCGGTGAAGGGGAAGTAGCTTGGGCGGAAGCGCACCTTGCGATCCGCGCCGAACATCTCCTGGGCGAAGCGCTCGACTGTGCCGCGCAGATTCGCCATCGTACATTCCTCGTCGATCAGCAGCCCCTCCACCTGATGGAAGATCGCCTCATGGCTGGCGTCGATAGCCTCGTTGCGATACACCTTACCAAGCACGATGGCGCGCACGGGCGGGCGCATCCGCTCCATCACGTGGATCTGCATCGGCGAGGTCTGCGTGCGCAGCAGAATCTGCCCCGGCGCAATCCAGAAGGTATCCTGCATGTCGCGCGCGGGATGGTCCGGCGGAATATTCAGCGCCTGGAAGTTGTAATAGTCCGTCTCGACCTCCGGCCCGTCGAACAACTGGAAGCCCATCAGCCCCATCACACGCACGATATCGCGCATCGTCTGAGCCAGCGGATGCACATGCCCGCGCGGCACCGGTCGCCCTGGCAGCGTCACATCCAGCCGCTCGCGCTCCAGCGCCTCGCCCTGCTCGCGCGCCCGTAGCTCCTGGCTGCGCGCCTCCAGCAGCCGCTCCAGCTCCGTCTTGACCTGATTTGCCGCCGCGCCGATGATCTTGCGCTGCTCAGGCGGCAGCTTGCCCAGCCCCTTGAGGATGCCGGTCAGCTCGCCGCGCTCGCGTCCCAGGTAGCGTGTGCGCCACTCCTCCAGTTGCTCGGTGGCCGTCACAGCCTCTAGCTCGGCGCTCGCCCGCGCCAGCAAATCCGCCAGCGCGCGCTCCTCCCGCGTCTCCATCGTCGCCATACGTACCCCTCTCAATTCTTCCACTCGCTCAGCGAGATTGGTCTGAATTGGACAAACAAAAACGGCAGCCTCGTCAGGGACGAAGCTGCCGTGCGACTCCGTGGTACCACCCACATTGGGCGCGCCACCCGCTCAGGAAATGAGGTAGCGCGCCCCGCTTGTATGCCCCGCTATCGGTGGGCCTCCGTGGCACCTACCCACGCGACGTATGCTGTCGCGCTTCAGTCGCCGGCTCAGGAGTGAACTTCGGTCGGGTGGCACGCGCCCAGGCTCTCAGTCGCCGGCCCAGGCTCCCTGTTCGCGTTCGCCGCCTACTCTCTCCGTCTTCGCCACAAGTTACTGTGAAGTTGTCAGGATAATGCCGTGTATCTCACGATGCGTTGCATCGCGTGATGCGCCCGCTACTCCGCCGCGTCGTGCTGCCGTTCAGCCTTCTCGCGTGCCTCGTGTGCGCGGCGTTGTCTCGCTGCCTCAAAGAGTATCACACTCGCGGCAATCGCCGCATTCAGCGACTCGACCCGATTCCACATCGGAATGCTCAGCCGGTCGGTGACCAGGCGCTTCGCCTCATTCGAGAGGCCATGCGCCTCGTTGCCGATGATCAGCGCCGTGCGCTGCGTCAGGTCGAAGGCATCGTATGCCTTCCGTCCCGAAGCCTCCGCCGCCAGCACCTGCACCACCTCCGGCGCGCCGCCGAGCGCCACCGCGATCTGCTGCCAGCTCTGCTCCGCCCGCACCGGCAGATGGAACGTCGCCCCGCTCGCCGCCCGCACAACTTTGGGCGCCAGCGGCTGCGCGGAGTCCGGCGCCAGCAGCACCTCGTCCACGTCGGCAGCCAGCGCCGCGCGCAAGATCGTGCCGAGGTTCCCCGGATCGCTGATCGCGTCGAGCACCAGCACCAGCGGGCGCATTCGTCCGCGGCGCCGCGCGCGGATCTTCGCGGCATCCACATCGCTGCTTGCGACGGCGGCGACCACTCCCTGCGGCGTGCGCGGGTCCGCGGCTCGCTCGATTACGGCGGGCGTCGCCTCCAGCACCTGTGCGCCCCCTGCCCGTGCCTCCTCGATGCGCCCGAGCAATCGCCGCCCCGTCGCGCTGCGCCCCAAATCCTCGGGATCGAACACGATCGGCGACGGTGTCACGTGCGCATCCAGCGCCGACTCCAAGAGATGCGGCCCCTCGATCAGAAACAGCCCGGTCTGCTCGCGGCCCTTGGACGAGTGCAGCGAGTGCAGCATCGCGATATGTTGGTTGGACGGACTCGTGATCATCATCGAACGACCTAACCCAAGCGGAACTGACTGCCAAGAACAAACGCCGCGCGACCGGAGCGGTCTTCGCGGCGTCATCGAAACGGGTTACGCGCTGTACTATGCCTGTGTCTTCCGCGCGTCCAGGGCCGTTTGCGCCGCCTTCACCAGCGCGCCAAACGCCGCCAGATCGGCGACGGCCAGGTCAGCCATCACCTTGCGGTCCACAGCCACATTCGCAAGCTGCAGCCCGTGGACCAGGTCGCCATAGCGCATGCCATGCATGCGAGCGGCGGCATTGATGCGCGTGATCCACAACTGGCGCATATCGCGCTTGCGATTGCGGCGATCGCGATAGGCATAGCGCAGCGCGTGCATCATCGATTCACGTGCTGTCTTGATCAGCTTATGCCGCGCACCGTAGTGACCTTCGGTGCGATTCAAGACCTTCTTATGCTTCTTATGGGCGGTAACGCCTCGTTTGACTCGTGGCATGCTCTTCCTCCACCCCCGCCATCCATTGCTTCACCAGCTGCGGACCGGGGCCACCGGATCTCAACGTTTCATCCGGCTACATTGTTCCGTGATCAGCTAGCTATAGGGTAGCAGTCGCTTCATCTTATGCGCGTCACCCTGCGCCATCACCGTTGGCTTATCCAGCGAGCGATTGCGGTTCGGGTCCTTCTTGCGGCGATACTTCGTGCGAGCGGCCTTCAGGTGCAGATACTTGCCGCTGCCCGTCACGGAGACCCGCTTGGCGGTCGCCTTGTGCGTCTTGAGCTTATACTTCTTCATGGTGTACTGTCTCTCCGGCCCAGGATAGGGACTCTCTGCGGGCCGCTGGGCCGACGACATACATTCACTGTCACCCGCTGCGCCACGCACCGAACTAGTATAACATAGGAGCATTCCAGGACGCAAGCGCCTTTTTTGCACCTATGACCCGTTTGGGCCACTCCGCCGCACCCACGATATATCCATCGCCCCGCTGGTAACTATGCCCAAGGCGAGGGGTTGCATCTCTAGCCAGTCTGTGGTATTCTCACTAACGCTGGTGCGCAAACACACCACACCATTCCGGGATCGTCTAGTGGTAGGACAGCTGACTCTGGATCAGTCAACCGTGGTTCGAATCCACGTCCCGGAGCCACTACCAGACATGGGGTTTAGGTGATGCCTAAACCCCATTTGTTGGTCCTTGCTCCTGTGTACCCCAGCGCTAGGATGTGACCGTGACGGTTGCCTGCATTGAGGGGTGGATGGTGCAGGTGATGGGGTAGGTACCGGCGGTCGGGAACGTGACCGACTTGGAGTCGCCCGGACTGAAGCTGAGGCCACTGCTGGAGTTGAGCTCGCTTGGTGCGCCGTTCTGGGCAGAGAATTGGCCCTGC
>DASVOW010000807.1:0-9270 GCA_036383155.1 Ktedonobacterales bacterium | reverse complement strand
TCGTCGACGTGGACAACGCTAGCCGCAAGACCAAGGTAGATCATCCCATAGACGCCACCCATGACGATGTTGTCGCGCCGGGTGCTCCAGAAGTAGAGGCCAGCCGACAGCAACACAAAGGGCAGGGTGAAGACGATGGCGCAGATGATGTAGCCCGTGAAGGGGGTAAACGTGCAGCTTCCCGGGATGACAGTCTTCTGCGAGCACTCCACCCAGAACTGAGTGGAGTCTACCGAGTGGATGAGATTCACGACCGGATACGCCAGGACGAAAAGCAGCAGCAGAGGAATGCCAACAAAGCCCAGCAGGCCGACGACACCATGCAGGTAGACCGCAGGCATGAAGCGGGCGCGATTGGCGACCATTACCGGCAGCAGCCAGACCTGGAGCGCAAACACGGCGGAGATCAGCGCGATGAAGAGCAGGATGTTGCCCACACCACCAGGATGTTTGTCACCCCCAAGGGCAGCGGGAACGAAAGTGAGAAGCGTGAGATAAAGCGCCACGATCACGACCGAGAGACCGAGGCTGAAACGCACGATCAGATCACGTGCCGGACCGGCGAGCCTGCCCGAGAGCACTGGGCGATTGAGCACCGCAAAGCTCAACATGGCAAGGCCGACCACCAGCGCGATCATGCCGACGGCGGTGAGATCTATGCTGCCTGACTGGAACCAGGCAGGATGGAAGAGATAGGATTGCCCCTGCGTCGGAAAATTCTCAGAGGGCAAGAACTCCGGCCAGCCACCTGCCTGCGGCCCGTTCGCCACTTGATAGAGGAAGAAGCCTCCCACAGCCGCAATCACAAGACCTGCTCCGGCGAACAGGAACCCCGGAATCAAAGGCTTGGGATCATATAGGAGCGAGACCTCCAGACTGACGAGGCCGAAGCCGACTGCCAGCAGGCCGAGGTCAAGCGTCCCCTGCTCGAAACGTGTCAGCGTGGAGAGCGTCGAAATGGTGTAGAAGTAGCTGGGTATTTGCCCCAGCAAGATGGCCGTGACGAAGAAGAAGCCGGTAGCAATAATCACTGCCCGCGCCCACGACATGGGCCTCTCATGCTCGCGCACGGGCGTCGCTGCCGTAATCTGCATGGATCATGATCCCTTTCAGGTGATGATGCCCGCGTACACTGTCAGCGGCGCCGGCACTGTATAATAGTGCATGCGTTGGGCGACGCATAGCGCCGGGGAAGGAATATGCCCCGACGCCAACCTGCGGGTGAGTCGCCACTCCGCCGCTTGCGGCGTTCCATGCGGGACGAAGCTACGCAAGCGGCAGAGGTGCAGACGGTACGATGACTGAAATGCTAGGGTACGACGGTGATATAGCCGATCATCGCCGGGTGCAAGCCGCAATAATACGGATAGTCACCCGGAGCCGTCAGCGTGACCTTGTAGGTGTCGCCGCTATTCGCGGCAAGCACACCGGGCGACGGCGGGAACTTATTATCCGGTGTACCTGACGGCCCCTGAAACACGTTGTGAATCTGATTCGACTTGTTGCCGAAGAGGATCGTCGTGCCAGCCTTCACCGTTATATTCGGTGTCGCGTTGCCAGCCGAGCTCTTGGCGCCTACGGCTTCCCAACTCCAGTTTGCCCCGTTCGCCGGCACGTCTACAGCATCGATGGTGACCGTCTTCTGGCTCGTCAGGTCGGCGAAGCTGCTGGCGTCAGGCTTGCTGCCGCTCTTTTGCTGCTTGTCGTACTCTTTTTGCTGAGTGGCAGTGAGCGTCTCACGCACGTAGGTAAAGCCGTTTGTGCTGGCAAGCCCCTGTGTTTTGAGATAGTCCTTGTTTGACGACTGGATCAGCGCCACGAGGTAGTTGATATCGTCCTCGGTAAGTGGACCGACCGGCGCGCCCCAGGCGGGCATCAGATAGGTCGATGGATTCGTGTTATCAGGGATGCCGCCAGTGATGATCGAATAGATCTGGTCGCTGGAGAGCTTGTTGACGGCGGGATTGTTGTTCAGCTTCGGACCGCTCAGTCCCTGACCCTGATAGCCATGGCACGAGGCACAGTACTGGCCGAACAGCGCCGCACCGCGATGCAGTGTCTCGTCATACTGCGCCGTCGTCGCTTTGGCCTGCGTCTGCTGCTGGCTGATTAGTAGCGCGGGGACGATGAATGCGATGGCAATGACGAAAAGCAGCGCGGCGTAGCCCGACTTCTCAATGGCTCCACTGCGCACATAGAAAATGTAGATGAGCGCCGCCGCCACCAGTGACACGGCTGCAAGGCCGAATCCCGTACGTGCGTCGAAGATGCCTACCACGCTACACAGTGCAAAAAGCACTGCCAGGCCGACGCCAATTGAGACGGCGAGTACTCCAGGGTTTCTCGTTGTCCTCATGCAAAATATATCCTCACGTCGTGATTGCTGCCGGCGTAAGCCGCTCGCACACCGTACATGCTATGCGCCACACTGAATGCCTGGCACCTGGAGCAAGCGTGTACCCTCACCCGGACGCTGGATATGCGAGTTCAGCTTGCCCGTATCAACCTCGACGTTGCCGCCATTAAACGACAGCTCGAAACGGTCCAGGCTACGGGGCGCGGGTCCGTCGAGATACTCGCCGTCGACGTTGTAGTGCGAGCCGTGACAAGGGCACTTGAAGCTGTTGCAGTCGTCACGGTAGGGCACCTTGCATCCTAGATGGACGCAGGTCTGATACATCGCGAGCCAGTACGTGCCGTCGCTGTCTTTGACCCAATTCTGCGAGTCCAGCGTATTTTGCAGGTCCGTCCCGCTCAGCAGGAATTGCGTCGAACCCCCGGCGATCAGATGCATGATATAGGATTTTGCGGACGACTCGTAGAACATACCCTTCGAGTCGAGGGCGACCTGCTTCTGCTCGGCGGCGGGATACTTGTCCTTCGACTTCAGCGTGATCACCGAGCCGAATTGACCTTTAAGATTGGGATAGAGCATGGCGAGCGTCCCGGCGACGGCCTCGAGACCGACAATGCCGAGGGTGGCGCCCACCGCCCGGCGCAGCATCTGGCGGCGGCTGATGCCTCGGCGCGCGACCTCGGCGGATTCAGCTCCACCGCCTGTAAGCACCTCATACTCTTGAGGGGTGCGGGTGTCGATACTCATATCAGTGAACCTCTATGATGCGCTCGAAAATCCGGCAGCTGACGTGTGTTTCCCTCACCCCATTCCCCATTCCTATCAGGAAAGGGAACGCAGGGCCAAACGAGAACAGCTGTGAAGTTGCCGTTCTCGTTCCAGAAGGTTATAGGTTGAAATAGATGTGCTGCCAAGGCCAGACCCACTGCCAGCCGGAGCCGCGGAAGAAGCTGCCAGCGAGCACAGTGACGGCAAAGAAGAGCGCAAACATCGTGAACAGCGTAATCGAGAGCTTGCGATCCTCGAAGGCGCGGCTTGGATTGCGATCGATGTAAGGCAGCAGCGCCAGACCCACGAGCACGAATCCTGGCAACAGCACTCCGGCCACGGTTGGCGGGAAGTAGTGAAGCTGCTCTTGCAGGCCGAGGAAGTACCACGGCGCCTTGGCCGGGTTCGGTGTCAGGTTCGGATTCGAGTGCGCCTCCAGCGGCGCGTCGATCACCAGACTTACCACCACCAGCACAACCGTCATCAGCACAGCCGACATGAACTCACGTACGAGCAGGTGAGGCCACACAAAGACGGAATCTTCGAGCTGCTTCTCAACTCGTGTGATCGCCTCTTGCTTCACCACAGCGAGTGTGCGGTAGCGCTTCTGTGTCGACGCCGTTCTAGGCTCTGTTCTTGGCTCTGTCGTCGCCATAAGAAACTCCTTGGAATCTAGCCGAATCGCTCGGTCTGCCTGACTCAGCCTAGCTCAACGAGTTAACAGGCGTCTCAGTTCGAACGCGTGCCTGCTCCAACTCGCGGCGCGACGGCGGCGGCGGACCGGCCTCGCCACCATCCTTACGGATGCGCCAGAAGTGCACGGCCATGAAGATCGCGCCCACCAGCGGCAAGGCGATGACGTGAAGCGTATAGAAGCGTATCAGTGTGGGCTGACCGACGCCCACAGGGCTACCCGTGAGATACGTGTGTGCCTGCGTGCCAAAGATTGGGGCGTAGCTCGCCATGTTCGATCCGACGGTGATAGCCCAGTAGCCGATCTGGTCCCACGGCAACAGGTAACCGGTGAAGCTCAGGAGCAGCGTCGTCAGGAAGAGAACCACGCCGACGACCCAGTTGAACTCACGCGGCGGCTTGTACGCGCCGTGATAGAACACACGGATCATGTGCAGCGTCACCGTCACCACCATCAAGTGGGCGGCCCAGCGGTGCATGTTGCGCACCAGATTGCCAAAGGCCACCGCGCTCTGGATCTGCTGGATGTTGGCATAGGCGACGCGCTGCTCGGGGACAAAGTAGAACATCAAGAAGACGCCGGTGATGGTCAAGACAAGGAAGAGGAAAAAGGACAAGCCACCCAGGCACCAGGTGTAGGTGATGCGCATCGCTTTGCGGCTCACCTTCACGGGGTGCAGGTGCAAGAAAACGTTACCCATCATCACCAGCGACTGGTTGAGGGGGGTATCTGGATAGCCATGTCGGAAGATCGACCGCCAGGCCTGGCTCTCCGTAATCAATGTCGAGGCCCTATCGAGCAGCCCCCGATTCATTGTGCTCACGCTGCCTCCTCGGGATGCCGGCGCAGTCGCTGCGCGGCTTCAGGGTTGTTTCGCAATCGTGTCATAGTAGGGACGTATACTAACACCCCTACGCAACGCATAGCTTGAGAATTATATCAAAGCGCCGGGTTAGGCGCAATCACCGCACACGTTTGGGGCAGGCGACCTGTAGATAATGAAGAGCAGCGCTGGTCAATCCGTCGGTCGCCGTCCTCAGTGTGCTGGGAAGATGTCGTACCACGGCGGTACGAAGAGGAAACGCCACTACAATATCTTGCAGTGTACTGCATTTCCGCTTTACTTCTCATCAGGTGTATACCTGATTTTTGACCTGATGCCCTCGTGGCCTACCCGGATGGGCCAGGTTATCCCCCACGGGCGCCGCATAGCGACTTGACGCTGCACAGGAAGAATGCTAGAGTTGTGCGGATGGTGTGCACCGTCCCCTTCCTTAGTACTTTTCGCTGAGGAGTGGTGGGCGCGAACGATGGAGATTGCAGTATGCACGATATGCGCCAAATTCCCTGCCCGATGTGTGGCCGGCGTGTAACGATCAGCGAGAATAGTCCTGTTCCCTGTCCAAGCTGCGGCGTCCCAGTCAGCGCCCCTACCGCCGAGCCGCCAGTCGCGCCTATTCTCACGGACGACGATAGCGCTACACGCGTCGCTACCATTCCCCCATCAGAGCCAGCTCCTGCGGAGGCCGCTCCAGCCGTAGTCGCCCCCGCAATACCCGTCGCGGAACCGCCCACACCGCCATCTGCGCCACTATCGTCTCTGAGCGAAGTCACCGATCCACGCACGCAGCCTGCCTCTCCGGCAGAGGTGCAACAGGTGGCATATCCTCCAGCAACGCCAGCGCCTGCGGCTGTGCTTGCAGCAGAGCAGGCGATCACACAGACGTATCATGCAACGCCAACACCGCAGCCAGAGACGCTGCCCTATACGCCGATTGTGCCAGCCGCGCCACAGCCAGCGCAGCCCACCTCAAAGCGCAATCCAGCCCTGCTGATCGTTGGCGCAGTGGTAGCTGTAGTGATTTTGCTCGGCATCATCGGCGCGGCTGTAGTGTTCGCCAATCACACCATCCAGCAACCAACCGCGCAGCCGACTTCAACGACCGCTGCAACGGCGACGAGCGCCGCGCCCGTGGGCTTTATCCAATTCACAGACGATGGCAATGTCTACAAGCTCAACTATCCATCAGACTGGAAAAAGACCGCCACTTCGGGCGACTTCAGCCTGACCATCTTCACGGGCACTCCGGAGAAGCTCCCAGGAGTGTTTGAGGTGGAGTATTTCAAAATCAAGGTTGATCCAAAGACAGTTCAAGATACGTTCTTCACAGCGCTTGAGAAAAGCGGGAAGGTTACGAACAAGCAGGAACCTACGTCGGTTTCGCTCGCAGGTGGGACATGGCAGCGCGTGACAGCGGATGTTGGTACAGGCAGCACGACACAGCACGTCGTATCGCTGGCAGCCAATCACGGCCAATATACGCTGCTTATCGCCTATCAAGCAGTGCAGGTAGCCTTCGACGAGGCAGATACGCACGCGTTCCAGCCGATGCTGAACAGCTTCCAGTTCGTGCAATAGGTACTGGTTGGCGGTTACGTCTGCAGCGCGTCCTACACGCAGCTACCCGAGGTTGATAGCCGCGTGTGCACATGTAGGCAGGACGTTTGGCGTGCTTGACGAAGCAGCTCCCTCCGTGTACACTGAATGAAACGCCTGTTCGATGTTGTCAATCGTGACGGTTGGCGGGATGAGGCGGTATCTGTTGGCCGCGGCGCGGCCGGAAAGATCGAGGAGAGCATGCCGCGAGGACACAACGAGCGAGGCCAGACGCCATCGCTGCTGGCCCGTGCCAGTGCACGGGCGGGCAACGGCGCGAGCATTCTCTTCGACCGGCTGGATGCCGGTAACATACGAGCGCAGCACGGCGCCGAGGTGCTGCTGCGACTGGCGGAGCGTCTGCGCGCTGGCACATGGACCCCCGAGCTGGCAGAATTGGTCGCGCGCGCTGAAGCTGCAGAGAAGGCACTCGACGCGACAAAATAATCTACGCACGCAGGGAAATCATAGGGCCGGAGTATTTGACCAATTTCGCTTAACGGGTAGCAAGGGCGACAGCGCCTTCGGCTGCCAGCGCCGCAATCTCGCCATCGGTATAGCCTGCCGCAGCCAGCGCCTCTGCGGTATGCTCGCCCAATTCTGGTAGGCCTCCCCCGGCCACGAATGGTGCCTCACTCAGCATCGGCACTATGCGAAGCGCGCTTCCTTCGCCTTCCACACCATAGTCAACTGGGGCAAAGACGCCGCGTGCCTGCACCTGAGGGTCAGCTAGCGCCTCGGTGAGAGTATTCACCGGGCCAAAGCAGACCTCCGCGTCGCCAAGCAGCGCTATCCACTCCTCGCGCGTGCGCGTGCGAAAGACGGAAGCCACAGCATTATACGTCTCCTGGCCTTCCGTGGCATCAACAGGTATCTGATGAGAGATAAGATCGGGCCGTTCCACGCGACGGCAGAATTCCTCCCAGAATTTCGGCTCCAGCGCGGCTAGCGTCACATAGCGTCCGTCGGCAGTCTCGTAGACGTTGTAGCAGGGGAGCGCGCCCGCCAGCCACGCCTCACCTGGTGCTGGCTCGTGCTCACCATTGGCGACGAGCGTAGCAAGCAGTGGCAACAGAGCCAGACTGCCGTCGAGCATGGAAACGTCCACGACGCGGCCCATTCCGCTAACGGCACGGCCAGCAAGTGCTGCGAGGATGCCAACGACGGCCATCAATGCGCCGCCGGCGATATCGGCGAACTGTGCGCCAGGAAGTGTCGGCGGCTGGCCAGGACGCATCATGTGCGCCAGCAGGCCGGCATAGCCAATATAGTTGAGGTCGTGCCCGACGCGCTGGCTATAGGGGCCATCCTGCCCGTAGCCTGAGATGGAGCAGACGATCAGGCGCGGATTGCGCTCGCGCAGCGTCTCCGCTGCCAACCCCAGCCGCGCCATCACTCCCGGTCGGAAACTCTCCAATAATACGTCGGCGCCATCCACCAGCCGTAGCAGTGCCTCGCGTCCACGTGGGTGCTTGAGGTTGATGGCGGCGCTGCGTTTGTTGCGGTTAACGGCGAGGAAGGCTTGCCCGACTGTCCGCGCTATCGGAGGCATGGTGCGCGCGTAGTCGCCCACGCCCGGTTCCTCGATCTTCAGCACGTCGGCGCCAAGGTCAGCGAGGAGCTGCGAGGCGTAACCACCGGGGAGCAGGCGCGTCAGGTCGAGCACACGCAGGCCGTCGAGTGGCAGGGGTTGTTGCTGGGCAGACATGGTGACACCTTGTGTGGTGGCCGGCGGTAGGCGTCGGTAGGGAACGGTGAGAACCAAAAGGTCAAAGAAATCCGGTAGCTGCGTGTACAGAGAAGTGCGAATTCCTGTGATGCATGAAGCCACAGCCACCGGCGCCCCTGTTATAGACCTCAGAACGGGGTGAAGTCAAGAAGGTGCCGTTATTCGGACGCGATGTTCGTGTCCGCTTGCCGCATCTCGGTGCGCAGGTGAAGGCCATTTGGCGCGCCTAGTCGCTTATGGAGACGGCGGGGTAATACCCTGCTGTTCCAGGGAAAATCCCCAGTCGAGCAGCGTTCTCGCGTCGGAGAAACGAGCGGGGTCGTCAGGCTCATTCAACAGCACACCGAGCAGGTGCCCATATGGGCGTGTCGCCGTGAAGACCAGACAGTGACCCGCAGTCCCTGTGAAGCCCGTCTTAACACCTGTGACGCCGGGGTATACGTAATCGGTTAGCAATTCGTTGGTGGTAATCCACTTGTGTTGATGATGCTCGTCGGTTGGCGGCACAGCATATTCGGCAGTCGCCACGATACGCGAGAAGGTGGGCGAGCGCATGGCAAAGGAGGTCAGTCGGGCAAGATCTCGCGCTGTGGTATAGTGGTCGGTGGCATCCAGCCCATGCACATCGTTGTAATGGGTGTGCCACAGGCCAAGCAATGCAGACTCAGCGTTCATGAGCGCGACGAACTGCTCCTGTGAGCCAGCGACACTGTCGGCAATAGCGACCGCCGCATCATCGCCAGATGGCAGCAGCAGCGCGTAGAGCATATCGTGCAGGGTCAGCGTCTCGCCAGCTTCAAGCCCTGCGGTGCTGGCCTGGCCGTCAGCCAATCCGATGGCATCTTTCTGAACGGTGATAGGCATGTCGAGCCTGCCCACACTCAACGCTACTATTGCCGTCATAATCTTGGTAGTACTTGCCATGGCGAGCGGCGTATCGGCGTTGCTCGCGAGGTAGACCGCGCCGGTGTCCGGGTTGATGAGAAAGGCAGCGGCGGCATGGATCGGCGGAGAGGCTGGCAGTGGGGCGCCCTGGTGGATAGCTGCAGTGGCTGTGGGCGTCGTAACCCGCAGGACAACCTGGGCACGGCTGTCGGCGGCTGAGGATGGCGAGCGCGTCGACGTGGCGCAAGCAGAGAACATAACTGCAAGCAACGCCACGCCGAGCAGCAGCCACCTGCTACGCGAGGCCCATACCACTCTTGCTCTCCTCTCGCTTGAGAGCCACCCCTGGCCGCACTGCTGTCTGCTCATTCCTGACACGGTCCTGACTATCGTAGTGACGT
>DASVOW010000806.1:0-6020 GCA_036383155.1 Ktedonobacterales bacterium | reverse complement strand
TCAAGGAGCCCATAGAGCAGATGCTCGGTGCAGATGATTTTATGATTGAGCCGCAACGCAATCTCGCGGGCCTGAGCCAGCGACTTGCGCGCGTCTGTGTTATAGCGGTCGAAACGACTCACGATGGCCTCTCTCCCTAATAAGTGACGTGCTCTGGATCCCTGAGCGAATTGTCAGCATGCCATCCACATGTCATGTAGGGAGGAAAGCAAAGTATATGCCAAGGCGCACATTATCAAGCGGAGTGCCTCAGCGGACTGGAAAATGTCCGTGGTCTATGTCGTTCCAGGATGACTCCTGTGAGCGACTTGTGAGATGCAGCCTGGTATATGAGTCGGTGGTGTGAGGAATGTCACTCATATTGGTCTCATCAACGGCGTCGGTGTCTTGTTTGGATGCGCTGGCTGTTGAGTAAGGCCATTGGCATAGCGGCCCGGGGTGCGTGATGTCTCGGGCGAGGAGGAACCCTTGAAACCAACATCCATCGTTCGAACTGTCGGGAGCGTGGCTGGAGCCGGTATAGCCGTCGCGGGCGTGTATCGATTTGTCATCCGGCCGTGGCATCTGCGCTGGGGCGCGACTGATGCGGAGGTTATGCGGGCGCTGCCTGGCGATGAGGAGGTGCAAGATCCAACACTCGTCACGAATCGCGCCGTTACGATTCAGGTGCCGCCTGAGGATATCTGGCCATGGTTGGCGCAGATCGGCAAAGGGCGGGCTGGGTTTTACAGCTATGAGTGGATCGAGAATTTGATGGGCCTGGACATCAAGAATTCGGAACGCATCCTGCCCGAGTTCCAGGAACTGAAGGCGGGCGATATGATTCCCGATCTCGGGCCGGTCAAGGCGGTCGAGCCCGATCGCTACTGGCTACTCGCTGGTCACGAGAACTGGGGCGACGTCAGCTGGGTCATGGCGCTTGAGCCGCTCGATGCACAGCAGACTCGTCTCATCTCACGCACACGCTACAATCTGCGCTGGGGTCCGCTGCTGCGCGGACTTCCTCCCCAAATGGTGCCGTTCTACCTGTTCTTCGAGCCCGGAGAATTCGTGATGGTGCGTAAGATGCTCCTCGGTATCAAGCGCCGAGCAGAGACGCTGGCCGAGAGGCAGCACGCGCGGGTGGAAAGCGCTCACGCTGCCAGGCGAGCGGAAGCTCAAGCCAAGGCGGTTTAGAGGCTCCACTGAGGTAGTGCCGCGCCCTTGCAATGTGCTGCAACGCGCGGTGCCAATGCTGGCTGTGCTTGCCGGACGTTGCCAGATGGGGAGATGGGCGCGTGCGTTGAATTGGGCGGCGGGCAGGGACGGCGTAGATATCGTCGCGGAAAGACGCAACACTTATTAAAGGTGTTGCGTTTCGCTTGTGCCTTGAATTATCATGGATATGTAACACTTATTACAATGAAACGGGGAGATATGATGGAAAACGAGCGATGGCTGCTCTTTCTCCCCCAGGTATCCGCCAGCTCTTCGCGTCTGCGTGTGCAGATCTGGCGACATCTGCGTGCGGCGGGGGCGATCAGTTTGCAAAATGGCGTGTGGGTGTTGCCCGAAACTGACACACATGCGGCGTTTCTCCGGCAGGAGATGACCGATATCGTACGCCAGGGCGGCACGGCGCTGCTCTTCGAGGCGAGCCCTGTGCGGGTGGATCTGCCAGAGCGGTTTCGTCTGGAGCGCGATCGCGAATATGCGGAGGTGATCGAACGCTGCCAGGCACTGCTCGATGAGCTTGCGCGCGAGACCGAGCACGGAAAGTTGACTTTCGCGGAACTCGAAGAGAACGAACAGGGCCTGCAAAGGCTGACATCGTGGCTTGCTAAAGTCCAGGCGCGTGATTTTTTTGGGGGATATCAAGCAGGAGAGGCGGCTTCGATGCTCACGCGCTGTCAAGAGGCTCTGCATGCCTTCGCACAAGATGTGTATGCCAAAGAAGGGGTGTTGACCGATGGGGTGGTGGAGACGAGCCCCAGCCAGGAGGACGCGGAATGACGGATGATCCACAAGCCCTCGTCGCCTCGGATACGCCGGCGATGGCAGCGGCATGGCATGCTGTCTCCGCTACTAGAGTCCTCGACGAACTGCACGTGTCACCGCAAACTGGACTCGACCCTGCTGATGTGGCCGAGCGTCTTGCTCAGACTGGTCCGAACCGTTTGACAGCAGCCAAACGCGAATCGGTGTGGGGAACAGTCCTGGAGGAAGTGCGCGAGCCGATGATCCTCCTGCTGCTGGGTACGGGCGTGTTGTATGGCATTTGGGGCGGCATCGCAGACGCGCTGACGATCTTTGCGATTATTGCCGTGGTGGTGGGTGTGGAGGTCATCAACGAGCGGCGTGCGGAATCCGCACTGGATGCGTTGCGTCAACTTGCCGCGCCGACTGTGCTCGTGCGGCGCGGTGGCCAGGTGGTAGAGGTGTCTGCGGAGGGGACTGTTCCCGGTGATGTGCTGATTCTCGGTGAAGGGCAGCGGGTTCCCGCCGATGCGCGGCTGCTCAGCAGCGCCGGATTGGCAGCCGACGAATCGCCGCTCACGGGCGAGTCAGCCCCGGTGGACAAAGACGCGCAGGCTGTTGTGGATGTGGGCGCAGCACTGGCCGAGCGGACCACGATGGTGTATGCGGGCACAACGCTTATGCGCGGGCAGGGCGAAGCGGTGGTCGTAGCGACGGGGCTGGCGACCGAGATGGGGCATATCGCAAGGCTAACGGCAGGTATCAAAGAGCCACGGACGCCATTACAGATCACGATGCGGGAATTGACGCGCTGGATGATCTGGCTGGCACTCGGGTTCAGCACACTGGTGCCTCTGCTTGGGTGGCTGCTGGGGCATCAACCGCCCCAGCAGATGGTACTCACTGGGCTGTCGCTGGCCTTTGCGACCATACCGGAAGAGTTGCCTATCCTTATCACTATTGTGCTGGCACTGGGCGCCTATCGTCTCGCTCAGCGTCATGCCATCGTCAGGCGCTTACGCGCGGCGGAGACATTGAGCGCTGTGTCTGTCATTGCCACTGATAAGACGGGGACGTTGACGACGAACCACATGCACGTGCAGCAAGTCGTCCCCACAGAGCATCGGCAGCGGGTGCTGGAGATTGGTGTGCTCTGCAACGCGGCGGTGTCGACAGATGGCGAGTATCTGGGGGACCCAATGGAGGTCGCCCTGCTTGAGTTAGCGCGGGAAGAGGGCTGGGATGTCGCGGCGCGCAGGAAAGCGTTTCCAAATGTCGCGGTGTTTCCCTTCGATACGATGCGGAAGATGATGGCGGTTGCGTATGCGCGGGAAGGCGCACTGTGGGTTGCGGTGAAGGGCGCGCCGGAGCGTGTGCTGGCGCAGTCGACCCAGCGGTGGTCGGGGGAGACGCGCAGTCCTATGGCTGACGGCGATTGCCAGGCATTGGCGCGGCAGGTGGACGCGCTGACTCTCGCCGGGCTGCGGGTGATCGCGGTGGCGGAGCGCGTGGCACCGCATGGGGCGCTGACGCGTGACCAAGCGGAAGCCGATCTGACGTTTGTGGGCTTTGTCGGGCTGGCCGATCCGCCGCGTCCTGAGGTGAGAGGGGCTATCGCCGCGTGCCAGAAGGCTGGTATCCGTAGTGTGATGATTACGGGGGATCATCCCTACACGGCGCGCGCCATCGCCCAGGAAGTTGGGATGGCGCAGGATGGGGGAATCGTCACGGGGCCAGAGCTCGATGGGATGAGCGCTACGGAATTCACTCAGGTGGTGGCGCGGACCTCGATCTATGCGCGTGCTACTCCGGCGCACAAGCTGCGTATCGTGCAGGCCTTGCGCGCACAGGGAGAGCGGGTCGCCGTCACTGGCGATGGGATTAACGATGCACCGGCTCTGGCCGCGGCGGATATTGGCATTGCCATGGGCAAGCGTGGGACGGATGTGGCTCGTGAGGCAGCGGGGATCGTGCTGGCAGACGACAACTTCGCCACGATCACGGCGGCGGTGCGGGAGGGGCGGCTACTCTTCGCGAACCTGCGTAAAGCCATTCGCTACTACCTGGCGTGCAAGGTCGCGCTGGTGTCGGCGACGTTACTGCCTGTGCTGCTGGGCGTTCCAGTGCCGCTTTCGCCGATCCAGATTATCGTCACAGAGCTGTTCATGGACGTGGCGGCTTCAGCGACGCTTGTGAATGAGCGCGCTGAGGGTGACCTGATGCGCCAGCGGCCACGCGACGCGCGCGCACCCTTCATGAATCGCGGATATGTAAGCAGCATCTTCGCCGCTGCGCTCGGCCTCTTTGTGGCAGTCTCTATAGCCTATTTGGTTACGTGGTATGGGGGCGCTGGGGTGGCACATGCGCAGACAGTCGCATTCGTGACGTGGCTGCTGGGACACGTCTTGCTGGCGCTGCACCTTCGCTCGGAGCGGGAGCCGCTGGCTCGACTGGGGGTCTTCTCGAATCGCCTGATGGATGTCTGGTTAGGAGCGGTAGTGCTCGTCTGCATCGCGATCGTGTATGTCCCTGGCGTGCAGAGCCGGCTGAATACTACCGTGTTAACGGGGAGCGAGTGGCTGCTGGTCGTCGGCATGGCGGTCGTGGGGACGAGTTGGATCGAGGTGCGCAAATGGCTCGTGGCATGGCGCGCCGGGAGGAGTGCCCGGCCGGCCGGCGCACATGCCGGCTAGCCAGACAAGGCGCTCAGGTGCTCGTGGGTTACCTGCCAGTGGCCATCGCGCTTGTGGAAGATGGTGGTGCCGCGCCCGGACCCTTCGGCAGGGCCGTTTGGCGTGATCCCCTGCCAGTGGAAGGTGTAGATGCACGTCGCCGTGTGCTCATCTATGCCGAGCCAGTGGACATTTTCGATGGCGTAGCGCTCGTCGCGGATGTAGGCCCACGTGCGCTCGAACGCTTGCTGAATCGCGTCTAGGCCCCGATAGGAGCCGTCGCTGAACCAGTAGACGGCGTCGCCGGCGATGAGAGGCGCGACCTCGGCGAAGCAATGTGTGTTCGTGCGGCGCTCGTACTCTTGCAGGCACTCCTGGGGTGTTGTCGAGCCTGATGGGTACGTGCTCATGGCCGGACCTCCTACTCTCCGATGGCAACTGCGACAGGAACGAAGCCCTCGCCGGGGCGATAGTCGGCGCTTTGGTGCCTGAAATAGGTATTGTAGAGATCGGCATAGTGGCCACCGCGCGTCAGCAGGGCATCATGGGTCCCTTCTTCGACGATATGTCCCTGGCGCAGCACGAGGATGCGGTCGGCATTCTTGATGGTGGAGAGACGGTGAGCGATGAGGATCGATGTTCGATTGCGCAGCACGGCGTCAAGTCCCTCCTGGATCTGCGCTTCGGTGAGCGGATCGACACTGGCGGTCGCTTCGTCGAGGATGATGATGGCTGGGTCTTGCAGCAGCACCCGGGCTAGCGCGACGAGTTGGCGCTGTCCCATCGAGAGCGCCTTGCCGGCCTCGCCTACCTCGGTTTGCAGCCCCTTGGGGAGGGCGTCGATCCAGTCGCCGTTGCCAATGCTCCGAGCGATGCGCGCCACGTCGGCGTCGCTGGCGTCGGGGCGGGCATAGCGGATATTGTCGGCGACAGTGCCGGTAAAGAGGAATGGAACTTGTGGCACGATGCCAAGATGCTGGTGATAGTCGCGCAGGTCGAAGGTGCGGATGTCGTGTCCATCTATGAGCAGGTGGCCGCCCTGAAACTCGTAGAAGCGCGAGATCAGCTTCGCCAGTGTCGACTTGCCGGCGCCTGTGTGGCCGACGAGTGCCACCGTCTGTCCGGCGGGGATGGTCAGGCTGAAGTTCTCAAGCACGCCTTGCTGGTCGCTATAGCGAAAGTCGAGATTGCGGAACTCGATGCGGCCGCTGAGGTGCGGGACAGGTTGGTGATCGCGCTGGACGACGCGGTGCTCGGCATCGAGCAGGGCAAATACTCGCTCGCTCGCCGCGAGGCCAAGCTGGAACTGACTCCAGAAGGAGGCAATGCTGGTAAGGGGAATCCAGAAGATGGCGATCGCCTGCACGAAGAGATACCACTGACCGTAGGAGA
>DASVOW010000805.1:0-3616 GCA_036383155.1 Ktedonobacterales bacterium | reverse complement strand
GGAGTCCAGCGGCCAGCTGACTTCCGCGCTCTCACCATTCTGCCCATTCTGTCCAGACGCATCTTGATCAGACATCATGCACATCCTATCTTCGTTCTGTAACAGACTCGCATCATCATGAGCAGACGCGTTCTCCTAACTTGGCCAGTGTCTCACCACACCTCCGCAACTGCAATTGTAGTACACAGCATGGAGCACCCAGCCGTCTACCGCTGCGGTTCAGCGGTCGGGATGAAAGCGATTGCGCCCTTTGGTATACCAATCCGTCGCGTTCGCCTCTTTACGCGCCTGCCACAGTGCCCGCGCGGCCTCCGAGAAGAGGCGCGGAAACACCTGCCCGTCGCGATCCTCGCGCAGTGCCGCCTCGATCTGCCCGCCGCGACACGTGCTCTCGCCGAGCTCAAACTCACAGTCCAAATGATCGGCGTCCTTCACCAGTCGCGCCTCGAACGTCTCCCGCGCCTCATATTCTTCGAAGAGCGCTATCAGCTCGTCCGCCAGCGCTGTGCCGTCCACCATAGCGCGCAGGGCGCCCGCATCGTCGCGCTTCGTATACAGCGCCTGCACCATATTCACATCGCCCGTGCGGCTCTCCGCCAGATCGTGGATCAGCGCCAGTTTCGCAATTCTCCCGCTATCCCCCTTGCCCTCGATAGCGGCCAGCATCAGCGCGATCAACGCCACCCGGAAGCTATGCTCCGCCACATTCGCGATGTCCGCGCCCAGAAACTGGCTCCAGGTGCGCTTGAGCTGCCGCAGCGCGCCAACCTCATACAGCAACTGCACGTTGCGCTGCATCGCCGCGTTCCCGCTCTCATCCACTCTCGACCTATCCTTTCAGCCAATCGCCCTGACGAGTGGGCGCCTACACCGCACCTATGCCTCGCCCCCACGTGCCGCGCTCGCCCGACGGTATGTGATGCCGACGCACGCGCCGAGCATACCCAGAAGCGCCCCCAGGCCCGTACCGACCGGAGCGACAAAGAATACGCCGTACAGCGCACTAACGCCCGCAGTGACCAGCAGTGAGTTCATTTGTGCGTGCACCGCGAGTGCCACGAACAATGCCGACGTGACCGCGAAGCCGATCCCCCCAATGAACCCGGCCAGCGAGCCTGTCAAGCCGCCCATCATGAGGGTGCCTGCCCGGCGCGTCGTCGCATAGCCTGCCCCGGCGAAGAGGAGCAGGTCGAAGCCAAAGAGCCCGCCCCAGAGCAGCCAGGAGCTTCCTGCCTGGGGGCCGGCGCTCGCCGCTCGTGCGTCGTTGACGGCCCCCAGCATGGTGATCAGCAAGCCTGTGACGATCCCATTGCGGACGGCACGGGCCCGAGGTCGGAAGCGCATCGTTTGCTCCTTGACGAAGATGACGAATGGCCAGTTTCAACTGCCCGCCTCTGTCCCCACACGATACCGCAGGTGTACGCCTGGCTCCCCCAGCCGCTCCACCTCCAGCAACGTAAACCGCTGGTCGAGCGGCGCGTCGCCAAACAGCGAGATACCCGCGCCGCAGGCCAGCGGCTCCACCGTCAGCCACACCTCGTCCACCAACCCCGCCTCCAGGAACGCCCGGTAGATCTGCGCGCCCCCACCCAGCACCGCCGTCGTATAGCCCCGTGCTTCGAGCCGCGCCAGCACTGCCTCCGGCCCCTCATCTGTAAACTCGACGCCCTCAGCCTGCGCATGCCTGGTGCGTGCCGCCTCCGCGTCCCGCGTCATCACCACGTTGAGCCGCCCCGGCAGCGGCGCGGGAAACGTCTCGAACGTCGCGCGGCCCATGATCACCACGCCCGCCTCCTTCGAGGTGCGCTGAAAGAGCCGCTTATCTTCCCGCGACGACCAGTTGGTAAATTGCGAGGCGTCGCGGGCGATCTTGCCGTCCAGCGTGACCGTTGCCGGCAGCAACACGCGCATCGGCGTCACCTATCCTTTCTCCGCCCGTCACACGACGATCGGCATCTTCGGCAGCGACGCCAGCGGCTGATATTGCGCCTGAAGCTGCTCCGCGATCTCCTCCACCAGCGTGAAGTCGCCGCGCTCCGCCCGCTCCAGCGTGTCAGCCCCAAGCTGCAAGTCGATTTCAGGATGCACGTGATCGCGTTCCAGCAGCGCCTGCGCGGCCTCATAGTGGATGTCGTAGACGTGCGCGTTCGAGATCGAGTGTGTAAACTTCCCTGGACGCACTCCCAGTCTCGCCGCCAGGATGCGTTGCAGCAAGGCGAACCCCGCCGCGTCGTGCGGGCAGCCGAGCATCATATCATTCGACCGCAAGATGCTGTGTACATGCAGCGCCCCGCCGATGACATTGACCGTAAACGTATACGGGCAGGGAACGTTCTTGCGTGTCTGGTGCGGCTCCAGCCCGTCCGCGCCTGGGTCCCACGCCACCACCACGCCCTGCCGCGAGCTTGGGTCAGTCTCCAGCAGCGTCACCAGCTTGGCGATCTGGTCGCGCCCGAAGTGACGCCGCCAGCGATAGCCATACGCCGTCGGCAGTACCCCATTGATATTGGTAAACTCATCCCAAATCTTGGTGAACTGCCGCAGCGACTCCTCCGGCCGCCTGCTCCCCGTCAAAAACCAGATCTGCTCCGCGATAAACACGCGCAACGGAATGCGCCGCAGCGTCAGCAGCGGGAAGCCATGCTCGACCTCGATGGTGAGGCCCGGCAGCGCCCGCACCGCATGCCCCGTGCGCGCGTTCACCTCCTCGATGCCATCCGTCATGATGCGCCGGACCAGCCCCTGATACGCCGCGTCAAACTCCGTCATATCGCTATCTCCCCCTCAGAGGGATCCGCCCCTTCGGTGCGCTACCCCAACGCGAACCCGCTCACCCGATATTATGCCATGCCACCGCCATGTCCCGGTTGCCACAACCATGAGCAACGGCCTCACAGTGGCGGCGTGTGGATAACAGTGCTGCGACAGGGCGATAGCTCAGATCTCTCCCGTCACCCGAACATATGGATCGCCGAACATAACATCGAGAAGACTACCCGCTACATTGGCCATTTTGCCCACTAAATTGTACTAGATTTGAACTCCGTGGGCTCGCCGGAGTGACCAGTCTTGCGTGACGTCTATCGTGGGCGCACAGGGATACTTGGTAGCAACGGAGAGACATGTGAGACGTATCCTCAAGAGTCGTGTCATGGCGACACGCCTCATCATCGCGATCTTGTCGGTAGCAAGCCTGTCGCTCGGCATCGCATCGCGCATCATCCCCCACCAGGGAACCTTGGCGGCTTCCAACAAGCAGGTTGCGGCGGCGATGTATACCCTCATCACGGGTGATCGCGTCATGGTGAGTCGCACACCAGACGGCGCACCAATGGTGACCGTGGTGCCCGATGCCGGCAGTGGCGGCGGGGGCGGCGGGGGAGGCTGCGCTGCTCCTCATGGGTTGCAGACGATGGCCAGCGGCCAGCACCTCTATGTGGTGCCCGACGACGCGGCTGGCTATATCGGTGCGCCGCTCGCGCTTGACCTGTTCGATGTCAATGCGATGGCCCCTGATACTGGGGCTACCGCCACGACACAACCGGAGCTGAGCGTGACGTACACGTCAGACAGCGCACAGCATCTACCGCCCGGGCTGAGCAAGAAGGCGAATGGA
>DASVOW010000804.1:0-1521 GCA_036383155.1 Ktedonobacterales bacterium | reverse complement strand
AGCAAGCTGGTCATCCCAAAACGTCAGCGCATGTGGGCTATCCTCATTGTCGCGGATACGCCGCAGCAGAGCCGCCCGCTGCGTGACAATCTTCTGATACTGGCTCAGCGTGCGGCAGTACGCCGGATGCACCTGGCAGAGCGTGATGTCGAGGAAGCGCCTGCGCTCGGCGGGCGAGCCAATCACCAGGTCGAGGTCCGTCGGCGAAAACACCACGATGGTCACCAGCCCGAGCAGATCCATCGCCCGGCGCGGCGTGCCATTGATGCGGATGCGCTTGCGAAACGGCGCGGCGGGTGGCTGCGGCAGCGACGGATCGGCAGACGGACGGGCAGGCATTCCCTCGGACGACAACCCCGTATCCGAGATGACTACCTCCACATGCAACGTATCCGTCCGCCGCGCGACATTGGCATCCACGCGCGCAAAATGCGACGGCGCATGCCAGCGCACAGCCTCCCGCTCGCTCGTCGTGCGAAACGATCTGCTCGTTGCCACCAGCATGATCGCCTCCAGCAGATTCGACTTCCCCTGTGCGTTGCGCCCGCTAAAGACGACCAGCCCACGTGGCAGCGTCAGCTCTAGCTCGGCATAGTTGCGAAAGTCGGTGAGGCGCAGCCGCTCGATATGCACCAGGTCTCGCCCTCCTCACCCTGCTAAAGACAATGAAACACGACCAATCCTGTCGCCGCTGCCCACTGGATAGCCCTGAGCAGGCACCACTTCTATTGTACGACGGCCCGTATCCCCTTGCGTCGCCACCCTGCTATGTACTGCCATTCTACTCATCACACTATTCCGCATTACCACCCAAAATCTGGTGTTTTCCTGGACACAAAGCGTGCATGAAAGAACTGTCAGCATATGGCCGCATCGCAACCTCTTTTGGCTAGGGAATGTGAACAATTTGTCATCAAATTTGCGCACTTTTTCATGTGTCTGACATGGCGATCAAGTATACTCGTAACGTGGTCATCGAGAGAGATGTGGTGCGGTTGTGGTAGCAGCGGTGGTCACTGGCGGCCGGTGTGGTGGTGTGGTGCAAGTGGCGTCGCCGGTGTACTGGTACTCGTGAGCACATAACATGAAGCCCTTCGTGGACGTTACAGACATGTTACGGTCCATGAGGGGTTTTGTGTTGCCATGTGATCCACCTCATGCAATGACAAAGCAGAAAGCCGCGTGCGCCAGCGCACGCGGCTTTCTGCTTTGTCGCTCACTTGGCGAGCTACTCACCAAGCTCCTGCTCTTGGGGGGGCCGGCGTCGACGTGGGCCACCGCGCTGACGCTGCAGTTCCGCCACACGTAAACGGCCGACCGCGCGCTCCAGCTCGGCTGCCGCCTCAGCCTCCACCGCGCCGCCGGTCCGCCGCTCCAGGATTGTCTGCGCGCGATTGCGTGCCTCTTGCGCCCGCGCCTCGTCAATCTCCGATGCTCGCTCGGCATCGTCCGCCAGGATCGTCACCACATTATCGTTGACTTCAAGGAAGCCACCTGAAACAAAGAGACCCTCGTCCACCC
>DASVOW010000803.1:0-1933 GCA_036383155.1 Ktedonobacterales bacterium | reverse complement strand
GAATCGGTCGTCCAGGTCGTTTATCGCCACTGGTTCATCCTGCTGCGCAATGAGTTACCGGCGATCATCATCCTCATCGCGGGCATCGCGCTCAGTGTGCTGCTGCGCAACAGTAACCCACAAAGCAACCTACCTGGTCTGCTGGCAGGGCTGGCAGTGCTGGTCAGCCTGGTGGTGGGCGGGTTGATATACATGAACTGGGCGGACGATGTATTTATCCTGACGACGCACCGCGTGATTGATATCGACCGGCTTTTCTTCTTGTTGGCGGAGTATAGCAATGACGCGCCCTATGCGCGCGTCCAGGAAGTGCATGTCGAGCGGAACTGGCTAGGTATGCTGCTGGGCTTTGGCTCAATCACGGTGGAGACATCGGGGCGCAGACATCCGCTCAACATGACCGATGTGCCGCACGCCTTTAGCGTGATGGATCGCATCTTCTCACAGATCAACCTGCTACGGGAGCGGGAGTCGGTGCTGGCGATCAATAAACAAAAGAAGGAAAATTATCTGTGGATGGCGACGATCCTTGGCGATCTGGTCACCGAAGTGCCAGACGTGCGCGGGCTAACGGTGATTGAAGCGGCGGGGCAAGCGCGCGCGGCAGGGCTGAAGCTCGTGGTGGATGTCGAGCGCCCGGCGCCGGGCGTGAATGCGGGCGTGGTGTTGGAGCAGAGCCCGACGGCTGGCACGAGCGCCCTGAACGAGGGCGAACTGCGCGTAGTGCTAAGCCGACAAGGTGTGGCGGCAACCCCGTGATCGACCTCGAAGAGGACGAAATAGAGCGGCTCGGATGAGGCAACCCTTGACTTTCGGCGCCTGTGCCGGTACGATGCAGGCGATATTGTGCGCGTGCTGCTCGCTGGCCAGACGCTTGCTTACATCTGGAGGAACTCTATGCCTTTTCACTGGTATGATATAGCGATCCTTGTTGGGCTGGTCATGTTGTTCTTCGGCGCGAAGCGCCTGCCGGAGATGGGCTCGGCAGTGGGTAAGACCATCCAGGAGTTCCGCAAGTCGATGCGGGAGGTGCCAGCGAGCAAGGACGAGGTACGGGCACTACCGCCACAAGAGTAATCATACACTCAGCAGGCGATCTATCAGCGCTACATCCACGTCGCGCAAGGTATCTGCGACGTAATCCGCCGCCTCGATCCCTGGGGCGTCTGGCATGCCGGCACGACGAACGGCGAGGCAGCGCATGCCGCCTGCGTGGGCGGCGGCAACACCAGCTGGCGCATCTTCGAGCACCAGACAGTGACCTGGCTCGATGCCAAGGCGGGCGGCGGCGGCAAGGAAGATATCGGGGGCGGGCTTGCCATGGACGACGGTCTCGCCGGAGACGACCGCGTCAAGGAATGGGGCAAGTTGCAGCAGCGTCACGATGGTGCGGATGTTTTCTTCGGGTGCGGAGGAGCCGAGCGCCTGGCGGTATCCTGCGGTGTGCAGCGCGGCCATCAACTCACGCGCGCCTGGGAGGGCAGTTGCCTCAGCAGTGAGCAGTTGGCGGTAGATTGCTTCTTTGCGGTCGGCCAGCGCTGTGATGCGGTCGGCAGGCCCGAGGACGCCGAACATACGTGGAATCACGTCGGCGTTGCGCATCCCGAAGCTTGCCCAAAAAGCCTCGTCGCTGTAGGGGAGGCCCTGCTCCTCCGCCATCTGCTTCCAGGCACGCCGGTGCTGGTCCGCACTGTCGATAATGACGCCATCCACATCCCAGATCACGGCATATGAGGCGCGGGTCGGACGTGTCGCACCAGCTTCGTGTGTCATCTCGCTCGTCTTCCCTCAGTTACGCATGAAACTACGTTGCCTCGCGTCCGATGAGGCTGGGCTCGCTGCCAGCCCATCTCCGCGGCATCTGTAGTTGAGTCTATTTTCGCTCAACAGAAACCATTGACACAAGAGTTGTGTCTTGTAATAGCCAGTATCC
>DASVOW010000802.1:0-8398 GCA_036383155.1 Ktedonobacterales bacterium | reverse complement strand
GTTTCTCTACAGCAGCGCTGGCCGCCTCTTCGGGAGACAGGATCACGGCGATAACCCGCGCCACCGGCACCTCTTCGCCAGCCACGGCGCTCACTTGAGCGAGGATACCGCTTGCCGGAGCCTCAAGATCGACTGCGGCTTTGTCGGTTTCGATCACCACCAGTGGCTCACCCTCGGTGACGCGCTCACCCTCCGCTTTGAGCCACTCGACGATCTTGCCGGTGTCCTGGGCCATTCCAAGGGCCGGCAAGATAACGTTGGTTGCCATTCGCTGCTCCCCTATTCGCCCGCTCTCACACACGCTCTTCCACGGTACGTCCTACGGAGGCTGGCTTGTACCCATCCGCCTGAACGTTCAAGTGCGACTGTACCTCGCGTTGCGTGGCAAGCTGGCCGTTCACTGTGTAATAATGGGTGCCCGCCACGAGGAGTTGCTCCGCCGGGAAGCGCGTAATGACCTCGCAGCCATCTTTCGTCACCACCAGTTGCTCCTCAATGCGAGCGGCTGTCCAGCCGTCGGAGGCTGGCCAGAAGGTCTCCAGGGCGAAAACCATGCCCTCCTGGATGACCTCAGGGTGATCCAGCGAGACGAGCCGGCTAAAGATTGGCTTCTCCCAAATCGAGAGCCCTACTCCATGCCCGTACTGCAAGGCAAAGGCAGCCTCCTCGTCGGGAAAGCCGAACTCTGGAGCCTTGGGCCAGAGCTTGACGACATCCGCCGTCGTTACACCCGGCCTGATGGCATTGATGGCGGCATCCAGGATGTCGCGACACTTCTTGTATGCGTCAACCATCGCCGGTGAAGCGCTGCCGATCGCGAATGTGCGGTAGTAGCAGGTACGGTAGCCGTTGTAGCTATGCAAGATGTCGAAGTAAGCTGGATCGCCCGGACGGAGCGCGCGGTCGCTGAAGACATGCGGGTGCGGACTGCAGCGCTCGCCCGAGATCGCATTGACACCCTCCACGTGCTCCGAGCCCATATCATAGAGCGACTTGCTGACAAGGCCAACACACTCGTTCTCGCGCACGCCCGGCTTCATGAAGCGGTACAGGTCATCATACGCTGCGTCAACCATCATGCAGGCAGTGTTAAGCAGGGTAATCTCGTCTTGCGTTTTGATGAGCCGCGCCTGCTGCATAAGCTGTTGCCCATCCACTACTTTGATGCCCTCGGCTTGCAGCGCAAATAGCACCGGCAGCTCGATCGCATCGACGCCGAGCGGCTGGCCAAGCAACCCGCGCTCCTCCAGCTCGACACGTATCTTGCGCGCCACTTCCTCCGCCCGGCCTGCCGCAGGCAGCATGGCGCCGCGCTGCGTCGAGATGCCCGCCCGCGAGCGCTCCTCGCCCAGCCAGGGACAGTAGAGCTTGTGGTGTCGCGCGGCCGAGCCGAAGTCCCAGAGAATCGGCTCGTCGTCCTGGGGCAATAATGTGAAGCGTGCCAGCTTGTCCATCGCCCACGTGCCGATGTGTGTGGCAGTAATATAGCGGATGTTGGTCATGTCAAAGCACAGCAGCGCACCCAGATCGGACTCCTTTAGCAGCTGCTTGATGCGTGCCAGCCGCTGAGTGCGCAGCCGCTCAAAGTCCACCCGCGCTTCCCAGTCCACGCCCATAGTGCCATATGTCTTGAGTGCCATAGTAGTGCTCCTTTGCTCCCTGGCGTGCGCCTATACGCGACCGCACAGGGCCTTTGCCAACTCGGTCACAGTGGCCGGTGTAGGCACCGTCTGGTCCTCCAGTACGGGGAGAACGGCACGGGAACGTCCATCGCCCCCATACGCTTCACGGGAGCGTCGAGATAATAGAACGCGCCCTCGGCAATGATGGCGGCGAGCTCAGCAGTCACGCCATAGCGCTCGTAGCCCTCGTCCACGACGATAGCCCTGCTCGTCTTCTTGGCCGATTCGATGAGGGTGTCTTTGTCGAGCGGAAACGTCGTGCGCGGATCGACGACTTCCGCACTAATGCCAAGCTGGTGCAAGTTGTCAGCAGCCGCCATGGCTACCTGCACCATGCTGCTCGTTGCCACAATCGTGATGTCCGTCCCGACGCGCTTTACGTCGGCAACGCCGAATGGGATAGTGTAGTCGGTGTCGGGGACGGGTCCCTTCAATTGGTACATCATCTTGTCTTCAAAGAAGACCACCGGGTTCTCGTCCCGGATCGCCGTCTTGAGCAGGCCCTTCGCGTCGTAGGGTGTTGACGGCAGCACGACCTTGAGGCCAGGGATGTGGCTGACCCACGCGTGCAGGCTTTGGCTGTGCTGTGCCGCGCTGCGCCGGGTGGCGCCGAGCGTCGTGCGAATCACCATGGGAACCTTGAGCTTGCCGCCGGACATGTAATGAACTTTGGCTGCCTGGTTCGCGATCTGATCCATGATGATGCCCAGAAAGTCGCCAAACATAATGTCGACAACGGGATGCATGCCGGTCATCGCCGCGCCGACTCCCATGCCCGTAATCCCTGCTTCCGAGATGGGGGAGTCAATGATGCGCGTGGGGCCGAACTCCTCGACCAACCCTGAGAGCACCTTGAACGGCGTGCCTGCCTCGGCCACGTCCTCGCCAATGATGAACAGTGTGGGATCGCGGCGCAACTCTTCGGCAAGGGCCTCGCGAATGGCCTGGGCGAGCGTAATCTCGCGGCTGGCTTCGGTCTCTGGATGGCTCAAAATAGCGCTAGGCGTAGACATGCTGGTCAACCTCACTGGCATCAGGGAACGGCGCGTTGAGCGCAAACTGCACGCCAGCCTCGACCTCGACCTGCACCTCCGCCCTGATCTCGTCCAACTCTTTGGTGTTAGCGATCCCCTGTCCCGTAAGCCACGTTCCCAGTTGCATAATCGGGTCGCGCTCCGTCCTCCACAACTGCTCCTCCTCCTTCGAGCGGTAGTACGTCCGCTGGATGTCGCCGACGTGGTGGCCATAATAGCGGTAGGTATCACATAGGAGGAAGGCTGGACCCTCACCGCGCCGGGCACGTTCGACCAGGCGCTGTGCCGCTGCGTGCACAGCTCGCACGTCCTGTCCATCCACGTGCTCGGTCAGGATGCCGAACGCCTCAGCCCGTGCCCCAAGATCGCCGGCGGTGGTTTCCGAGTAGTGCGTGTATTCGTTGTAAAGGTTGTTCTCACAGACGTAGATAACGGGGAGCTTCCAAAGGGACGCCATGTTCATCACTTCGTAGACTAGGCCCTGTCCAAGTGCGCCGTCTCCAAAGAAGCAAACCGCTACCTGGCCGGAGCCGCGCATCTTGCTGGACATCGCCGCGCCGGTCGCGATACCTGCGCTGCCCCCAACGATAGCATTCGCACCGAGATTGCCAGTATCTTGGTCGGCGATGTGCATCGAGCCGCCTTTGCCACGGCAGTACCCTGGCTCTTTGCCGAGCAATTCGGCAAACATACGATCAATCGAAGCACCCTTGGCCAGGCAGTGTCCGTGCCCTCGATGCGTGCTTGTGATATAGTCGTCGCGGCGTAGCGCCTCACAGACGCCCACAGCCACGCCCTCTTCACCACTATAGAGGTGCGCCAGGCCGGGCATACGAGCAGTCTTATACAACTCGTTCACTTGTTCCTCGAAGAGCCGGATCCTCATCATCTGCCGGTACGCATGTAGCCAATGCTCATTCGTGCCAGGCGCGCGCTGTGTCATCTCGGGAAGTGGCATCTCTGCTTGGGACATGTGGACTCCTGATCTGCGGCTGGCTATTGACTGCCGCGAACGCCGCGCGTACTACGTCATCTGCACCCCGCCGGCCCGCCGGTTCGCTGGACCAGCGGTCGTCGCTTAGTCTTCCAGCCCCGCCATCTTGGCGAGGACCTTGTACACAATAAAGAAGTCGTGCTTGGCGAGACCCATCGCCCGCGCCGATGTCAGGAACTCGTTGCTCAGGGCAACTGTCGGCAGCGGGACGTCCAGTTGGCGACCCATCTCGAGCGCCAGATTCATGTCCTTTTGCATCATGTTCACATCGAACCAGACCTCGTCCGGCTCGTGGAGGATGAACGGCATGCGATACTTGAGCGAAGGCGAGGCTATGACGCTATCCAGCAAGACTTTCATCGCTGTCTCGCGTGATATGCCCCCCTTCTGGGCCAGGAGCAGGCCCTCACAAAAGCCCATGAGCTGGACCTGGAGATTGAGGTTTACGGCGATCTTCATGAGCACCGCCTGCCCGTTCATACCAACGTAGTTCACCGTGGGCGCGATGTCGTGCAGAATGGGTTCGACCCGCTCAAAGATAGCCCGGTCGCCGCCAATCATCATAGAGAGCTTGCCCTGCTCCAGTGTCACAACACTACCGGAGACCGGCGCGTCAAGCATGCGCGCTCCGCGCTCCGCGACCTGCTCGGCTACTGCGCGCGATTTGGCCGGGCTGACCGTGCTCATATCGACATAGATTTTCCCCGGCGCAAGTCCCGCCAGAATCCCATCGGGCCCCTCGACAACGGCCTCAAGCGCGGCTGTATTGGTCACCATCGAGAAGGTGACATCGGCAGCCTCGGCTACGGCCCGCGGCGACTCACCCCAGCGCATGCCAGCATCAAGCAGCCACTGGGCCTTGGAACGCGTACGATTGTATCCGATTACAGTATGGCCCGCGTCCAGCAGCCGTTTGGTGATACGCCCGCCCATTGCGCCCAGACCCACGAATCCGAGTGTTGCCATGTGATGCCTCCGAGAATTGCTCCGACCTACGACAGTCCAGAGGAATCGCGCCCAATTCATCACTGTGGATGTCCTCACTTGTCGCTCATTGGGTTACCCTATCCAGAGGGCTCTGAAATGCACCCAGCCCCGATCTCTTTTGTCGCCCCGCGCCTGAGCAAAGGCACCCTATTTCGTGCGGGAGCCGTCCCGGTGCTGCCACGAACGATCAGCGTGACGGGCAGGATCGCCGGCTCGGTCAGTGCCGTCCCATCCAGGATTTGCGCAAGCAGCCGCTCAGCCGCCGCCGCTCCCATCGCATGGATCGGCAACTGCAGCGTCGTCAGGCTTGGCACAGTAGACGCGACTGTGGAGAGGTCGTTGAACCCAACGACAGATATATCGCCTGGGACGTCGAACCCTGCCTCACGTATCGCTCGGATCGCTCCCGCTGCCGCCAGATCGTTGACCGCGAAGACAGCCGTAGGGGGAGCAGGCAGCGCGAGCAGATGGCGCATAGCAGCGTAGCCTCCCGGCTCTCGGTAGCTACCTGCCACAAGGAGTTCGGGGTCAATAGGGATGTTATGCCGCTCTAGAGCGTCACGGTAGCCACTGCGCCTGGTAGCGCCGGTAGACATCGCGTCCGACCCGGCGATATGCGCGATGCGGCGATGTCCCAGACCGATGAGGTGCGACACGGCTGCCATCGACCCATCGTAGTCGGCTGGAACGACAGCATTGGGAGTGATCGGCTCGGTGTGCCGATTTACCAGCACGAAAGGTATTCTCTCGTTCGTCAGACGCTCGATAGTTGGGTCATGGCGCCGCGCGGTAGCGAGAATCAAGCCATCTACCTGACGGCCCTGGAGCATGGCCACGCCACGATCTTCGCGCGCGGCATCATCGTCCGTATTCGCGAGGATGGCGCTAAAGTCGCGCTCGGCCAGCGCATCTTCGATGCCACGAAACATGAGCGCAAAAAAGGGGTTCGCGATATCGGGGATGAGCGCGCCTACCACAGAGCTGCGCTTTGTGCGAAGTGAGCGGGCAAGACGATTTGGCTGATACCCGTGCTCGGCTGCCAGCGCTAGTATCTTCTCGCGGACATCGTCACTCACTCGCTGGCGCGGATCGCCATTGAGAACACGTGCGACAGTGGAGGGATGGACTCCCGCCAGGCGACCGAGATCCTTGATGCTCAAGGACATTCGCCCTGCCTCCCTCTGGCCCTAGCCAGACGCCGAGCATTTCACGGCAATGTGTTCGGGGTGGACGAACGATTGTCCTCTAATATAGCATCGATATCTGAGCCTGTCAATGGGCTTCCGGCCGTCGCGGCATATCCCATGGCCGTGTCATCACACTTAGTGCATGTTGTCACTGTGACGACTAGTTCTCGCTGAAAGGCATCCATGCAGCGTTTACGTGCACGTAATATACATTCATAGCCACTGACTATACGAAAGACGACCAGGCTCATGAACTGTACGCAGAGCAACACTACACCAAATAGTCTAGTTGCATGTCCATTCCGTCTATGCTATCCTGCTTTTGCTCTACTGCTTCCGATATACACGTCGGTCTATGGTGCCAGAGTGCGTGGATAGAGTTGCATTTCCAAACCCTTCTACAACCGGGCAGATGGATCTGCTACCCCACCTGAGAAGCTGGATATCAACCAACCTCGCACGCCCGCACAGAGGCGTATGACTAGGACGATATACTTGAAAGGATCAAGGCCGTTTAGATGAATAACTATCCACCGCACCAGGATGACCCCCGCTACCCAAATCAGCAACACCTCGCCAATCGGCAACCCACTTGGAGAAACACAGGGTGGGGCAATGAGCAGGGCCAGCCGCAGCCCGACGATCCCTACGCACCTGCGGAGGGCTATGGGCAGTATGGACAGTATGGACAGCAATACGGTCAATATGGGCAGTACGCGCCTCCCAGCCAACAGCCGCAACCAGACTACGGGCAATACGGTGATCAGGGCCAGGACGGACAGTACGGTTCCCCGAGTCAATATGGCCAACCGCAACAGGGCTGGGGCTACGGCGCACCTACCTCGCAGTCGCAGTATGGCGGCTATGGCCAATCCAGCCAGTATGGCGTGCCATATCAGCAATCACCATATGTGCCAAATGCCGCTCCGCCACCCTCATATGGTTATCCCGCTCCCGGCCAGCAAGACTTCGATTACGGCTACGACGATGCCCCTCCCCGAAAATCGCGGAGAGGACTCTTCACCATCCTTGCCATCTGCGGAGTCATTATCGCCATCATGGTGATCTGCGGCGTACTTGCAAACATCCCGCCTCCTGTGCCCGCAAATACAGCCTCTATTGCCGGCATATGGTACGGCAGGACAAATATAGCAGCCGACAGTATGGGAACGGTAGCAGGCGAAGCCTACATGGACCTTCACCAAACGGGTAGGTCAGTTACAGGCACCGGGAAGGTTTGTGTGAACAGACGCAGTAAGGCGTTTGAGTATATAGACCTAAAAATCGACGGCTCGATGTCCGGCACCGATGCAACCATCACATGGCACTTTGAAAACCTAACAACCGACGCTAAAGGTGATGCTGAATTGACAGGCACCTTAACTAAGGATACGCTCTCATTGATCTACCAGGATGCAAGCAGCAACATCACCCTGGGAGCAAAGAAAGGAACGCACGAGGAATACCTCGCTGCCTGTCGGCAATTGCCAGCATCATAGAAACCGGTGAGTCAGCAGGCCATCACCCCACTACGATGTTCACCAGGCGCCCCGGCACATAGATCACCTGCCGTACAGACTTTCCCTCGGTGAAGCGCCGCGCGTTCGTCGCCTGCTGCGCCTGCCGCTTCACATCGTCTGGGCTCGCCCCAGCCGGGACCTCGACGGTATCGCGCACTCTGCCATTCACCTGCACCACGATCTGCAACGTCTCCGCGCGTACTGCTGCTGCATCGAACTCGGGCCACCGTTGTGTGTGCACCGATCCCTTCCCACCCAGTCGTTCCCACAGCTCATCGGCCATAAACGGCGCGAACGGCGCCAGCAACAGCACGAATGTCCGCAGCTCCTCGCGCGTGACAGCCTGCTGCCGCTCCAGCCCATTGAGCAGCTTCATCAGCGCCGCAATCGCCGTGTTATATTTCAGCGCCGCAATATCGCCCGTCACCTGCTGAATGGTCGAGTGCAGCGCCCGGCGCGCGTCGCCTTCGGGCGCCTCCCTTGCTGCCGTCGTCGCATGCAGCGTCACATACTGCCACACGCGATCCAGGAAACGACTTATTCCGCCCACGCCCCGATCGCTGAAATCGCCTCCCGCCTCATACGGTCCCATAAACATCAGATACGCGCGGAAGGCATCCGCCCCATAGTCGTCGATATAAGCGTCTGGACTGATCACGTTGCCACGTGACTTGCTCATCTTCGCGCCGTCATGCGTGATCGTACCGTTGGCGCGGAAATGCTCGAACGGCTCGGCAAAGTTCAGGTGTCCCAGGTCGTGCAGCGCCATCGTGATGAAGCGCGTATACAGCAGGTGCAGCACACTATGCTCTGCCCCGCCGACATACATGTCCACCGGCAGCCACTTGCGCGTCACCATTGGGTCCCACGGCTGCGTGTCGTCTCCACTCGATGGATAGCGCAGGAAATACCACGCCGAATCCAGGAAATTATCGTTGACGTCCGTTTCGCGCTTCGCTGGCTTGCCACAGATCGGACATGTCGTGTTGACAAA
>DASVOW010000801.1:0-2401 GCA_036383155.1 Ktedonobacterales bacterium | reverse complement strand
CTCCAGTACGATCTTATTGAATTCGCTCCACAGGTTGCTGCCCGTTGCCTTCTCCGTCGTCTCATTGATGAACTTAGCCTGCGCCCACTCTGTGTAGGGTAGCCAGAAGAACTCGAAGTGCGTGTTCTCTTGCTTGAAGCGCTCTACATCGGCGATGCACTCTGCCACGCGCTTCCGCCGCACCTGCAGGTGCAGCCGCTTCGCCGGGACAACGCGCAGCGTGACCGACGCAATGACCCCCAGCGCTCCCAGCGAGACCTGCGCCGCCTTGAAGATATCGGGATTGCGCTCGGGCGAACACTCCAACAACTCGCCCGCCGCCGTGATCAGCGTGAGCCCCGCGACCTGTGTGGAGAGCGTGCCGAAGCGCATGCCTGTCCCATGTGTGCCTGTGCTGATCGCCCCGGCGATGCTTTGCACGTCGATGTCGCCAAGATTCTCCTGCGCCAGCCCGCGCGCCAGCAACCCATCGCCAAGCATCTTGAGCTTCGTGCCGCCGAGCACTGTCGCCGTTCCCCGCGCTTCGTCGACGGCAGTGATCCCCTGGATGCCGTCCAGTGAGAGCAGCACATCGTCAGTCTGCACCAACGGCGTGAATGAGTGACCTGAGCCAACCACGCGCGCGTGCCGGCCGTCGCGCCTAAGTTGCCCGACGAGCCGCGCAAGCTCTTCGACGTTGCCCGGCGTGATGATCTCGCGCGGAGTGGCGCGTACGGAGCCGGACCAATTCTGCCAGTGCTTCGTCCCGCCTGCTCTTAGCGTGGTGCTCATTAACCCGTTTCTCCTCACAAGAAACTGTGGCCGTCGCCACGATACGTCATCACCTCATCCACCACCGAGCCCCCGGAGACCAGCAACAGATGCGTGAAGCGCTCGCACAATTCGCCCGCCTTGCTGTGGCGCATGAAGACAGGATCGCCCAGATCGAGTGTGACCGGCCCGCTATAATGGATCGGCGTCTGCACTTCACCTGCCGCCTCCAGCGGATCGAGCCGCGCGCCAGCTGGCAAATAGGGCTGTGGTAGCTTATCCTTGCCCGCCGCGCCCGAGGCCACATAGCCACCGCCCAGGCAGGTATAGATGGTCGGAGCCGCGCGTCGCACGATCTCGATGGCATAGCCGGCTGCAGGCTGGTAGCGAAAGTTGCGGTAGTTATCGAACAGCGCCGGGCCATAAAATGCCGACCCCACGGTGATCTCGCTCACGACCGGCTCCTCCCGCGTCGTGGCGATACTGCCGGTGCCCCCGCCATTGACGAAGCGCAGCGACCCCAGTGTCTCCGTGGCGAGCGCGACGAGCGCGGCCCTGCGCTTGGCTACCTCGCGCGCCGAGCGGCGCTGCAGCAAGCGCACCAGCCCATTCTTGAGCGTCTGACCTGGGTAGGCGTTGCCCACGCCGGCGATCTGCGCCTCATAGCCCATCACCCCGTCGAGCCACACGTGCGACGATGCTCCAATGCGGTCGAGCACCGGACGGACCTGTGTCGCCGTGCGTAATGAGGATCGCCAGACGCCGAAGTGCAGGCCGGGCACGTCCAGCGCCACATCGAGGTCCAGGCACAGGGGGATGCGCACCCCCTCGCGCGCCGCCACCGCTTCGATCTGCTCGACATGCGCGACGCTATCAATCATCAGCGTGATGTGCGTGCCGCCCGCAATCGCGCGTGCGACCGCCGCGATATCGTCGGCGTGCCAGATGGGGTAGCCAATCAGCAGGTCGTCGAATCCCTGCGACGCAAGATACACCGCCTCCCGCGCCGTAAAGCACATAATGCCCTGAAAGCACGGATCAGCTGCCAGGATGCGCCTCAGCACCGCTACACTGCGAATCGACTTCGAGGCGAGCCGCACCCGCTTGCCGCTGGCCCGTACCGCAACCTCACGGATATTCTGGTCCAGCAGATCGAGGTCGATATAGGCGAAGGGCATCCTGCGCCCAGCAAACACCCGCCTGTAATTATCGTAGTCTGGCGCGCGTATGCGCGTTGCCTTGACAGCAGATGGACCAGCTTCGTTTTGAAGGGCGAGTGCTGGCTCCTGAGCCTGAGTGTCCGCCTTGGCCTTCGATTCCATAGACGACCTCCGTTGGCTACGAATAGGTGGGTCGTGCTTCAATCACTTTCCCTCTCCCGCCGAGTGGGAGCAGGACCAGGCGTGGGAGCGGTGCCTTCGGCGAGTGCAGTCACGGACTGAATCAGATACTCCACATCGCCGCGAGCGCGTAGCGGATCGCGGTCGCTGACGAATTGCAGGATGATACCGTCCAAGCCGCCGACGATGAACCGCGCCAGCGCATCAAATGGGATAGCGGATGTCTGGCCTGCCGCCGCATATGTCTCGCGCAGCAGCGTCTCGACGACGACGCAATAGCCAGCATACTGCTCCTTCGCCAGCCATGCCGC
>DASVOW010000800.1:0-2335 GCA_036383155.1 Ktedonobacterales bacterium | reverse complement strand
ATCCGCAACGTGCCGCCCCTCATACGTTCTTCAAACTGTTTTATCTCTGCTAGCTTCAGTCTACTCACTACCCTTTGGGCATGAGCGTTGACAGGTCGAAGGATGGGCCGGCGAGGCGCTGTGGGTCGCCGGTGACGGGAGCGGATGCGGCAATGAGGTCGCGGAGCAGGTCCATGTGGGCGTCGTCGTTGACCATCAGCGCCGCCCGCAGGATTGCGTTCTCGACGTAGAGGGCGGTGAAGGCGTTGGCGGACATGTCGCCACGTATGACGATCTGGGCGGCGCTCGATGGGTAGCCGAGCATGTTGATCGCCAGGTCGAACTGGTCGGAGAAGAAATAGGGAACGTGACGGTAGGGCTCGTCGCCACCGGCCATGTTGGCGCCTGCTGCGTGCCCGGAGGCGATGGCGTTATCCCAGTGCTCGAAGTGCATGCGCCCGCCGAGTGGGTCGGGATAGGCGACGGCGTCGCCCGCTGCGAAGACGCCAGCGACGCGCGTTTCCAGGCGCTCATCCGTCACGATGCCGTGATGTGGATCGACTTCAAAGCCAGCGGCGGCGGCTAGCTCGGTGTTGAGGTGGATGCCTACCCCGACGATGGCGAGGTCGCAGGGGATCTCTTCGCGCTGGCCTGAGCCACGTATGGGTGTGATCTGAGCGGCGGAGACGCGTCCATCGGGACCGGTGACGAAGCCGTCGACGCCATGCTCGAAGCGCAGGGTGGCGCCACGCCGGGTGAATTGTCCCTGGAAGAAGTCGGAGAGCGCGGGCGAGACTATCGAGGGCCAGACGCGGGCCTGTGGCTCGACAATGGTGACCTGCGCGCCCTTTTGCAGCGCGCTGGCGGCGGTCTCCAATCCGATGAAGCCGGAGCCGACGACGACGACACGCTTGCCGGGCGTCGCAAGCTCGGTGCGGATAGCGTTGGAATCAGCGAGCGTGCGCAGGAGGTACACGCCGGGGAGCTCGATGCCGGGGACGTTGAGCTTGCGCGGACGGCCACCCGGCGCGAGCAGCAGTGTGCGGTAGTGGAGTGTGCGCCCGTTGGAGAGCCGCACCGCCTGCCCGGACGTGTCGAGCACGGTGACTTCGACGCCGCGCAGCACTTCGACGCGCTGCTGCTGGTACCAATCGGGAAGTTGGACGAAGACGCCGCCCTCGCCGTAGATGCCGTCCGCTCCAATCTCGGCGCGCAGGTATTCCTTGGAGAGTGGGGGGCGGTGGTACGGCAGTTCGGGGTCGTTGGTGAGGATGGTGATGCTGCCCTGGGCATCGCGCTTGCGTATCTCCTCGGCGGCAGTAGCACCGGCGAGACCTCCACCGATTATGAGATAGTCAATGGTTTGCTCCGTATTCGCGGCTGCCATAGCTCTCCCTCCTGCTCTTTGGTCATCGAAGCTTGTTGGGGATTGTCACTTGCTGCAGTGAATGGCTCATTTGCCATTGCATGGCTGATCGTACCGCGTCTACGCGGTGTTGTCGAATGACCTAACCCCCTGCCCCCTTCCCTTGGAGGGAAGGGGCTTTGGGGCGAGATTTGCGTGTGTGGGCAAGGATGCGGCGCTATGGTTGGGCTATGGGTGGGCGCGCAGGAATGCGTCGATCTCGGCGAGGTCGTCATCGGTCAGCTGGAGATTGGCTGCGGCGACGGTTTCGTCGACCTGATCGGGGCGGCGGGCGCCGACGATGGCTGCTGTAACGGCGGGGTGGCGCAGTGTCCAGGCGATGGCTACGGCGCCGGGGGAGACGCTGTGGCGCTCTCCGATGCGACGTAGCACGCCCGCTAGCTGGAGGTTACGCGAGAGGCGCGGCTCCTGGAATTGCTCGGCGTTGCGCCGCCAGTCATCTTGTTCCATGTTGGCGACGCGCTCGGGGGTCATCTTGCCGGTGAGCAGGCCGGAGGCCATCGGCGAGTAGACGATGACGCCGATGTTGTGCTGCTGGCAGTAGGGCAGGATATCGCGCTCGATGTGGCGGTCGACGAGTGAGTAGGGTGGTTGCAGCGTCTCGACGGGAGCGATGCGTTGCAGCCGCTCCATCTGCGCGACGTTGAAGTTGGAGACGCCGATGTGGCGTACCTTACCCTCGCGCTTGAGCTCGGCCATCGCCGCCCAGCCTTCCTCGATTTCAGATTCAGGGTTGGGCCAGTGGATCTGGTAGAGGTCGATGGCGTCTATGCCGAGGCGACGGAGGCTGGCCTCGCACTCGCGCTTGACGGAGTCGGCTTTGAGGCTGTTGCTGACTTTGCGCGATTGGTCCCAGACGAGCGAGCATTTGGTGAAGATGAATGGGCGCTCGGAGCGTCCTTTGACGGCCTGGCCGACGATCTCTTCGGA
>DASVOW010000799.1:0-4094 GCA_036383155.1 Ktedonobacterales bacterium | reverse complement strand
CCGTCGCCGGTCGACACCTCGCATGTGAGCCACGATCTCACGCCCGGCTCCGTCACGCTGCCACCGACACCAACGGCTGTTCCACCGACAGCCACGCTGGGCAAGTAGGGAGGGCGCCACCATGAGACATCAGGGATACCTCCACCGCCGCGCCCAGCGGAGCGGCATCCAATCCCTGCCCGTTGCGATATGCCTGGGGCTGATGGCGACGGCGCTGCTCGTGCTCGCGGCGTGCGGCGCGTCTTCCCCAACGGGCGTGACCTGGACGCCGCCACCGACGCGCCCTGTCCCAACCACGCAGGGGACGAGACAACCGACCGCTGGAGAGTCTACCCCGCCCGGTTCCACCCCGCCCGCTCAGGTGAGCTATGCCTATCTCTACTCGCGCATCGACTATCCCCTCCAGGTCAAAGTAGATGCCGGCGACACCGTGACTCTGACACTCTCGCCACATAGCAGTATCCTGACGGTTGGCGCGGCTCCAGGGTCGGGCACCACAACCGTCGGCGCGCCGATTTCACTGCCGACCGATCTGCAAGACTACAACGACATCGGCGCCTCGGCCGATACCGTCTCGAATGGCAACAGTCCTATCGCGTGGCAGCTTATCAGCGCACCCCGCCAGAGCCTGCTCAACAATCAGGCGATCACGCCCCGCGCATATCTCGACAGTGTGACGTTTCGCTGGCAGGTGCAGGCGGTCGCCGCCGGAGAGAACACCGTCGAGATCCTGCTGCGAATCTACTATGTCTATCTCGACGGCAGCGAACATGACGGCTCGGTCCAGGTGTCGCAGGCCGCGATTCCCATGGTTGCGGTCGCGGCCTCTCCGCTCAATGCACTGCTGGCGTCCTTCAAGCTGCCGCTTGCCGGGCTGAGCTGGCTGGCGGGCATCATTGCCATCATCCGCTTCTTCTACGGTGTGTTCAAGGCGGTGAGCGACGTGACAGAGCCGGTCAAAGATGCCGCCCACGTCGCCCGCGCCGTCCATGGCCGCCTGAACCGCAACCCCTATGACCATCAGCAGGGCCCGCGCAGATAGTAATCTGGCGAGTGACCGAGGGAGCTAGAGGGCGGGAGTGGCAGGGACCGCGCTTCGAGTCTGCCGGCTGAACTGTCCATATAAGTTCGCTATGACCGCGAAGGCGTACGGCAAGGTGAAGAGGATCCCAATCCCGACCACGATCACCCCGAGGAACCCTATGATGTCTGCCACGATGGCCATCAGCCAGACTATGACCGTCATACCTGGCTGCAGGGTAGCCCGTCGAAAGATGGCCCGGAAGTCAAAGGCGGCTCCAAAGCCACCCTCGATAAACTGGCTCCAAATCGCGGGCGTCAGAAGGCCAAGGAGCAGCGAGTAGAGTCCGCCGAGAGGCGCCAAAGCACTTGGATTGTAGGTGCACGACGATCCCACGCACTGGACACCACCACCCCCGGACAGAATCCACCCCGGCAAACCCCAGATGAACAGCGCGACAGCTAGAAAGAAGCCGTCGCTGAGCTTCTGGCCGATATTGGTCCAGGGAGGCAACTCGCGCGCGCCGCTGCTGACATCCCGCGCGGTTTCCACGTTATAGCCGAGCAAGATAAAGAGTGGAATGAACAGCCAGAAGAACAACACACAGAGGCCGCCGACCGCCAGTTTACCGAACCAATTCCGCGATCGGAAGACGAAGCCAAACGCTTCCCCGATATCTACCTGAAGCGGTGACGATAAAGGCGCGCTCATGGACTTCCCCCTTGTTTTCCGCTGGACCACGGGCGAGAGTAACGGAGGCTACTAAGCGACAGCGTTCAGGTAATAGTTGATTTCCTAGTGTACGGAGCGCCCGCAAGATATGTCAAGTAAAGATCTTACGCAGGTGGTCATATGTGGGAGAACGGATTTTGGAGCAGACGGCGAACGCGGAACGTAGGCCACTCGACTCGCTAACCGATCGCGTTGGCAAACATGAGGCGAACCCGTTGGCCCCGCTGATGAAGTCTATCGCCACACGCATCGAGCACTACGAAGTCAAACATATGCCGCAGCCGAGTGAAGACTATTCGCCAGCCTCAACTGGCACGACCCACAGCGCATACGCGGCATGCGTAGAGATGGGGATGCGCTGGTCGCCGGCGCTCAGATCGACCGTCGCGTCACTCTCCGTGGTCGGGGGCACGCTGGCGAGTGCGACGCGCGTGCCGGGTGTGAGGCCGCGATCGTGCAGATACGAGATCAACTCTTCCTCGTCCTCGACGACTTCTGACACGCAGAGGATGGTTGCCTCGTGTCCCGGTTGCATCGTGAGCAGCCGCACTGCTCCCTTATCGGAGAGATAATTGCGCGCGTTTGGCACGCAGCCGGGGATGGGGTTGCCGTGGGGGCAGGTAGTTGGGTTGTTCAGGGCGGCGACGACACGCTCCTCGACCGCGCCGGAGATCTGGTGTTCGAGACGGCAAGCCTCCTCATGCACCTGATGCCACTGCATCCCCAACATATCCACCAGGAAACGCTCGGTCAGCCGGTGGCGGCGCAAGACGGCCTCGGCAAGCTCCACGCCCCGCGGCGTCAGCGTCACCTGCCGTCGCGCATCCATCTCGATCCAGCCGTCGCGTGTCAGGCGTTTAAGGGTCTCCGTCACCGTCGGCGGCGCCACCTTGAACTTCTCTGCCAGCCGCGCGCCGATGACCGTATCCCCCTCCATGCCCATGTTATAGATGGTTTCCAGATATTCTTCGACGATGGGTGTGGTGGAAGAGCTCATCGTCACGCTGCCCCCTGACTGCCATACGTCAGCTACCCTAGGATGTGTATCCGAGGGAACCGTAGAACGCCATTTCGTACACCTTAGTGTATCTCATGGCGCCCATCTGTTGCTGGCAGTCTTTCGCGCTGTGGGCGGCTAGCGCTCGCCCGGGGTGAGCACGCCGTCGCTGATGTCGTAGACGGCGTCGGCCAGCGCCGAGGCTTGCGGATCGTGTGTGGCGATGATAAAGCCAATGCCCGCGGTGTGCGCGACATCGATCATCAGTTGGAGAATCGCCGCGCCGGTATGCGAGTCAAGCGCGCCGGTCGGCTCGTCCGCCAGCACCAGGCGCGGCGCGTGGACGAGCGCGCGCGCAATCGAGACGCGCTGCTGCTCGCCACCCGACAGCTCGGGCGGGCGGTGCTGCGCGCGCTCCGAGAGTCCGACGAGCGCCAGCGCTTCTCGGGATCGTCGCTCGCGCTCCGCATGCGCCATGCGCGCCAGCCGCAGCGGAACCTCGACATTCTCGCGGGCGGTGAGCGCCGCGACGAGGTGAGCCGACTGAAAGACGAAGCCGATTTGTGTGCGGCGCAATTCCGTGCGCTTGTCTTCGTCGAGCGTCGCCAGATCACGACCCAGCAGGATGACGCTGCCCCGCGTGGGGTTGTCGAGTCCGGCGATGATGTTGAGCAGGGTCGTCTTGCCGGCGCCCGAGCGGCCACGGACGGCGATGAATTGCCCCTCATAGACGCCGAGGTTGACATGGCGTAGCGCGGTGACGACATCGCCCCCGGTGCGATACTCCTTGACGACATCCCGCACCGCGAGCAGCGGCTCGGGAGCTGAGGGCGCCGCCCCGTACGACCCGCCGAACCGAGGAACAGGCTGCGGGTTTCCACCACCCATCGGAAGCGCGCCCTGCATGACAACCTCCATCCAGTACCAGCCGACGATATTTCCTGAGATGTTGTACGGCCACGTCGCGCCTCATCTCACACTACCAGGACATTTTCCACAGCAGCACCACACATCACGAAAGGGGAAGCCGGACATTCTGCCGGTTTCCCCTTCGCGTGTATAGCGTGTAGAGCTAGTGGCTGCGACGCCTGCTACTCGCGGATACGGCGGGCGGGCAGTGGCCGCACGACTGGATTGGTGCCGAGCGGGCCGTCTTCCTTCTTCCGGGGGACGCGCTGGCGCACCAGGAACGACGGCGCGCGCGCCAGGTCGTCCATCGGAATGTTCACGTCGCGACCGAAGCGATTGTAGAAGGACAGCTCGAAGTTCGGCGTCTCACCCAGCGCGCCGTGCGGGCAGACCTCCACGCAGTCGCCGCAGAAGATGCAGCGGTCGAGCGCGAAG
>DASVOW010000798.1:0-3206 GCA_036383155.1 Ktedonobacterales bacterium | reverse complement strand
GGTTGGCAGCATGGCTGGTGAATATCTCTGGGCCTTTAGCGTGGTCGGCGGCCACGCCTGGAAGGCTGAGCGCGTGCTCGCCGCCTTCTACCGCCGCCACCTCTCCGGCAAACTCGCACTCGGCCACCAGGAATTGCTGCTTGGCCTCCCAACACCTTTCCCCCACACTCCGCCCCATGCCGTCCAGAGCCTCGACTGGATCCGCCCCACCCTCGGCGAGACGACACAACAACCCTCCGACGCTCCAGATGATCCCGAGGTACGTCGCGCTCGCCTGGAGAACCAGCGCCGCGCGGCTGAGGCTACCTGCCGCACGGCGCTAAGACGCCAGCCCGCGTTGCTGCGACGCTTCGATGCTCTGCTCGCGCTCGCGCAACGCTACGCCATGCTGCGTGAGGAGCAGGCAGGGTGGTTTACGCTCGGCTGGCCGGTGCTACGCCGCGCGGTGTTGCGGCTGGGAGACGATCTGCGCGTGAGCGGCGCCATCGAGCGGGCAGACGACATCTTCTTCCTGACGCGTTCCGAGGTAGAAGCGTGTCTACTGCCAGGCAAAACGACGCAATCCCAGGACACCGGCGATCTGCGCGCACTTATACCGCCAAGGCGGCGCGAGTGGGAACGGCAACGCCGCTTGAGCCCACCGCTCACCGTTGGTACGCCACCGGGGGCGAGTGTGATCGCACATGCGGTCGAGGTGATGCGAACACCAGACATGCCCCAGCTCACAGGCGCTGGCCAGCGAGATGATGCGCGCATGCTCAGAGGCATGCCCGCCAGCCCTGGCCGGGCGACTGGTGCAGTGCGCATGGTTCGTGGCCCGGAAGACTTCGAGCGATTCCTGCCAGGGGAGGTACTGGTAGCGCAGGTCACGACGCCCGCGTGGACGCCTCTCTTCGCGCGAGCGGCGGCCGTCATCACAGACGGCGGCTCACTGGCGGCGCATGCCTCCCTGGTCGCTCGCGAGTATGGCATCCCTGCTGTAGTAGGAGCAAGTGACGCCACCGCCCGTCTGCGCGACGGACAACGCGTGACGGTTGACGGCAGCGCCGGCCTCGTGGAGCTGGTGTCATAGCCCGCGCAAGGCATCACAGAAGGCAGACCCCGCCTGCGCGCTCGTGTGGCGCGCAGCCACCATCACAACACCCATGCGATGGATAAGGAGCTATGCTAATGAGCCTATACACTCTGGCACTCTTCGCACACGTCATCGGCGCGATCTGCATCTTCACCGTCATCGGCATCTGGCTTTTCAGCGTGGCGGCATTGCGGCGGGCGGTGTCCGTCGAGCAGGTGCGACTCATCGCCGCACCCACCATAATATGCGGTAATCTGGCCGTCGGCGCACTGCTCATCCTGGGCGCGGCGGGGATCTACATGGCGTCGACAGCGTGGGACGGCGGGCGGGCGCCGTGGATCGTCGTAGCGACTGCGAGCTTCCTGCTAATCGGCCCTGTAGGTGCCTTCGTCCTCGACCCACGCCTGCGCGCCATTGCCCGTCTGGCACGCACCGCGCCGGATGGCCCACTGCCCACGGAGCTCGCCATCCGGGTACGTGATCCCATCCTCGGGGCTGGACTGCAGATCTACTTCGCGATGCTCTTTGGCATCGTCTTCCTGATGATCACCAAGCCGCTGCTGGAGATCGCGATCCTCGCCGTCGCCACGGCGCTGGCGCTTGGCCTCATCTCGTCAGTGCCGCTCTTCTGGCGCAGACCGCGCGGTCGTGGCAAAGGCACTCGCGGTTCAGCAGCACAGGCAACGGCTTGAATAGAAGGACGTGCAGGCAGGCACCCCATGCCCTCCACATCACTAAGGTGCCTCAGCAGGAGTCTGTCACTTCGTATCATCTTCGTTGTCGGCTGTGCAGCTCGCAACTCGCACGAAGAGCACGACCAACATCGCGAGTCGCACAGCCCTACTACCACAGTACCTCAGCCCGGCAGCGCGAAGAAGACGACCTGCTCGGTCTTGATCTTGTTGTTCTCGTCGAGTAAAGCCAGCCGAGCCGCTGAAATGGTGACGTGTGGCCCGTCTGAGCCCAAGGTCGCCCGTACGGTCAGCAGGATGAGCGAGTTCCGCTCGTCCCCGATGCTTGCGATCACACGAGCGCTGCCCGGCTCGACGACCTGAGCGAACTTGATGAGGCCGTCCATATAGTCGTCGACGCCGCTGAGATCGGTGGCAGCCATGTTAGGTTGCGTGGTCGTCGTGGTGACATGGATGTCAGGGGCAAGCATCCTTCGCGCTGTGTCCCAATCGTGATGGCTCCATGCTTCCGCATGAGCGCGGGCAATCGCTACTGCTGGTGAATCGTGTACAACCTGCTCAGTTGTCATGGCATTGGACCCTTTCTTGCCTCTCCCTTCAGTAACAGTGCGGGGCGAGCGTCATCCCCGCTTCTGCTATAACGTCGACTAACACATCATCAAATCGACACCACTGAGTGCTGTCAGGGAACAAACCTATCTCGTCTATGTCTCTCCTCCGCCATATCTGTTATGCCATGCTATACAATATGTAGCATGACGATGTTCGGCGTACTCGTAGACAGAGCGAACGAGAGGTAGCAGACGATGTTTCAGGAGATCGCGGCTGCCCTTGGGCATGGTGAGCCGCTGGTGTTGCTCACAGTCGTGCGGGTGAATGGTGCGGCGCCCTGTGCACCAGGAACCCGCGTGCTGGTGCGTGGCGATGGTGGCGCGGTCGGCACGCTTGGCGGCGCGACGCTGGATAGTCGTGCCCGTGAGGACGCGCTACACACGCTCTCCACAGGCGACGCTCGAATGGCGACGTATCACCTCGACCCGGAGGGCGGCGAGAGCGTTGGAAGCTGTGGCGCCACGCTGGAGGTCTTTATCGAGCCGTTGCGGCCGGAGCCACGGCTGCTAGTCGCTGGGTCGGGCTACGTAGCGCAGGCGTTGGCCCGATTGACCGCTCCGCTCGACTGGCGTGTGTTACTATTCGACGACCGCACCGAATTTGTGCGTGCGGCCAGCGTTCCCGACGGCGTAACCACCAGCGTCGGCGAGCTAGCCGAGTTGCTCGTCGCGCAGCGCCCCGATGCCGCCACCGCTATCGTCGTCGTCACCCGCGGCCACCGCTCCGACAAGGATGCATTGCGCGCTGCGCTGGAGACCAACGCTGGCTACGTCGGCATGATCGGCAGCCCGAGCAAGGTTCGCAACATCTTCCGCACGTTGCTGCGC
>DASVOW010000797.1:0-4823 GCA_036383155.1 Ktedonobacterales bacterium | reverse complement strand
ACCCACCACCGACCCTCCAAACTTGACAGAAGAGGAATAGGAAAGTGTTTTTGCAGTGCGCGGGACTATGCCACTGAATGGGCGCTTCTACGGCATATCTGAGCAGCTTCTGAAACGCTAGCTGGGCGCGGTGTCATTGGATTAGCAGAATACGCACGCGAGGCGGATCGCCGTACCGATACCGGTGCGCGTTCGGGAGCAACGGACATCAGAGTTTGTCTGGGGGATGCTCGTCGCCGCCATGCGACTGACTGAATTGCAGGGCGAGTGCCCGCACGTTATCAGGGAGCGCACAGGCCTTGCGCAGGTGGGTATCCAGGTACGCGCCAGTGATGGTCGTGGTGGCCGCCAGCTCGTGCGTCTCATCATTGTGCATGTCATGGGAAAAGCGAATCACCTTTTCCCTGACCTCGAGGACGCGGGAATAGACGCTGATGACAGCGCCAGCACGTACTTCGCGCTGATAGCTGAGCTCCTGCTGCACCGCGGCCATCCCGCGGTCGTGCTCCCGCAGGAACGTCGGCGTCAGCCCCAGCAGGGCAAACAGCTGCCAGGTCCCCTCGTCGAACTTGCCGACGTACCACATCACGTTCATGTGTCCCATGTGGTCGCATTGCCACGGATAGACGGTCCCGCGGGCCGTGAGGACGCCTTGCTCAGCCATGCTTCTCTCTCCCCTTCCCTGCGCCTCACGCAGGCGCAATCGCACACACTTTCTGAGGTATCGCGGGGGAGCTGCCCCCTGCTCCAGGGGAGGAGCCACTACGACACCAGTTGGAGTTGAATAGGGATAAAAACATTGAGGATTTGATCTTCATACGTACCGTAAGGTGATAAGCTCGTGACAGGGCCTTCTACTGGATACACAATCATGCCCGCTAAGGTTCCCAACAGAGAACGCTGTTTAGGGCCACTAATGGTTGAAGGGATGGTAAGAGTCGATGTCATGGTGGTGTTTTGTTGATCACCATGCTTAACAAATCCACCCTTAAGTGTCAATGTCTTGCCTGCTCTGAGTTCTTCTCGATGAGCAATTGAGCCAACGATGGCGTGATGTATCAGAATATATGTTTCTCCCTCACCACTGCTCTCCCGGAATACCTGAACACGCTCCGTTCCTGCTGAGTCTAGCGCAAATTCCTGCGCTGGCACAACCTCACTTCTTGTTGAACAGATCGGTGTTGATCGATCTGTCAGTGCAACCAGCGGTATCCTTCCGGTAAGAGCAGCCTAGAGAACGCCAGCTACATACTCCAGAAGATGTATACGAACGTGAGTTACGGATAAGTTTGAGTGACTCCCTAGGACTGGTTCATACACACTCTTGGTGAACGAGGCATTGATGTGCCCTGCTCGCCACCCGGTTTGTGCGTCGAGGTGGCACAAAATGAGATGTCCACATGGCCGGTCTTGTCGACGACTGACTTGACAAACGCAGCCACTGCATCCTTGTCGAGCACATCCAGGCGCGCTGTCTGTATAGTTTTGTCAGTCAATTTTTGAGAGTCTCCTCATGATGGGCGGCGACAAATACCGTAGCGCCAGCCTGAGCAAATGCCGCAGCGACAGCGCCGCCGATGGAACCTGCTCCGTACACCACTGCCGTTTTGTTCGTGAGGATATCGTCCATAGCGAGTATTCCTTTCGCTACCGTCGGGCGCCGACCAAATCTACGGCTCTCGTCGCGAACGAGTGTGGCTGATCTGTACCTGTGGCGATCAGCTTGCACAAACTGCCGTTCATGAACGTGCCCCATGCGTTCGAGCACGTGTCGTACCATGCAAATTCTACCATGACTCAACCCTATTCTAAAGTATTCCTATCTCGGCTGACCCTCTAACAGTGCTTGCAGGTTGGCGCAACGCGGGCTTGCCTCTGCAGCACTCTGCTCGACATATTCTGGAGATAATATGTCTATGGTAGTATGATAAGGTAGAACGGCAAACATGCCGAGTATCCAGGCGCCGTCTGAAGCAAAGGAGCGCCTTCACCGATGCACATCGAGCAGCTGCACTGGCACGGGCAGGGCTGGGAACCAGCCTCCTTCGGCCACCTCCCTCAGGCGCAACTCGTCTTGCTCTTTGGCAGCCCCACCGCCCTCCGAACACCGGCCCTGCTGCATCAGCTGCGGGCAGCGTATCCACGAGCCTTTCTGCTGGGCTGTTCGACGGCTGGCGAAATCATGGGAACCTCGGTATTCGACGAAGGCTTGGTGGCGACGGCGATGCACTTCGAACACACCGCGCTGCAGGGGCGGCGTCTCGCAGTCCAGGAGGGTATGAGCGCCTTTCAAGCCGGTGAAGCCTTGGCCCGGCAGCTTGACCCCGAGGGCCTGGTGCATGTCTTGGTCCTCTCCGAGGGCGTGGCCGTGAACGGGAGCGCGCTCGTGGCTGGCTTGCAGCAGCAGCTCCCGGCGCAGGTGGGCATCACTGGGGGGTTGGCCGGCGATGGCGACCGCTTCCAGGAGACGCTCCTGCTCTGGAATGGCCAAGCGGAATCGCACAGTATTCTGGTGCTGGGCTTCTACAGCACCCGCCTGCGCGTGGGGTCTGGGTCGTTTGGGGGCTGGCAGGCGTTTGGCCCCTATCGTCAGGTGACTCGTTCAAGCGGCAATCGGCTCTATGAGCTAGATGGCCGGCCGGCCCTGTCCCTGTATCAGGCCTACCTCGGCGAGCAGGCATCCGAGCTGCCCGCGGCTGGCTTGCTCTTTCCACTGAGCGTGTTGACCTCGGCGAACGAGAAACCCGTCGTGCGCACCTTGTTGGCCATTCATGAAGCCGACAAGAGTGTCACCTTTGCCGGGGATGTTCCGGAGGGCAGTTATGCGCGGGTGATGCGCACCACGATCCCGCAGCTGGTCGCAGGGGCGATGAAGGCAGCCAAGACCAGTGCTGAACCCCTGGGCGCCAGCTCCCCCGACCTGGCGATCCTCATCAGTTGTGTGGGACGCAAGCTCGTGCTGCAGCAGCGCGTGGCGGAAGAAGTGCTCGCGGTCCGCCAGACACTGGGCGAGCAGACGATCCTCACCGGCTTCTACTCCTACGGGGAGATTGCTCCATTTACGCCCGGCACCCTGTGCCGCTTGCACAACCAGACGATGACCATCACCACGTTTGCCGAGCAGTGACAGGCCCTTCTCGAGGGAGGCAGCGGATGGCGGACCTGAAGCACGACGAACTGCTACACCGCGGCGTCGCTAGCTGGAATGCCTGGAGAAACGAGCATCCCACGATCCAGCCCAATCTGGCTGAGTGCAGCTTGGTGGGCGCCAGCCTTATGCGGGTCAATCTGCGGGGCGCGCTGCTCTTCCGGGTGGATCTGAGTGGAGCGACCCTGGAGGACGCTGACCTCAGCGAGGCTGACCTGACCCGCGCGAACCTGAGTCTGGCGAACCTGAGCGGGGCGAACCTCAGCCGAGCCAAGCTGCTCAGAGCGGACCTGATTCGGACCAGCTTGAGTGCAGCCATCCTGGAGGAAGCTGACCTGCAATATGCGGACCTCTACAAAGCAAACCTGCGGGGCGCCCAGCTGTACCAGGCGAACCTCCGGGGCGCTCACCTGAGTGGGGTGGATGTGAGCCAGGCGAATCTCGGCGAGGCCGACCTCAGTCGGATTGATCTCAGCCAGGCCATGCTCACCCAGGCCCGGCTTGACGGGGCGATCCTGGATGGAGCCACCTTAGAGGGGGCCACCTATACCCAGGAACAACTGGAGCGTGCCCGCTCGTACCTGCAGATCAGGCTGTGAGGCCACCTCATCGCAGCACGCTGGCCTTGCTGACGGGAGGCGCACGCAACGGATGGGATCCGCGCTGGCTTCCCTGCAGGTACGTGATATGCACAGCAGGAGAAGGTCCATGGCGGCAAAAGCCGAGCCATCGAGTCTCGGCGACAATATACCTGGTGCCCCTGTACCCCGACCTCTCCCAAGACCTCTCCCAGCGATGTGACCGGCGCTGAATGGGCGGAACTCACTCCCCTTCCCCATCCCCCATCATCACCACATCCTCACCATCTCGCACTCCTCCCGCCTTCCCACCCATGCTATACTGTGAACGGTGACCGTCATCACACACGTCAGATACTCATCTGCCAGTCCTGCGCCAGACGCGCTCCAATAGAAAGCAGTCCGCAACGTGGCGACCACGGCATCATCCTCCTCGTCCTCGTCCCCATCACCCGCGACACCCGCACCCAAACCCGCCTCCCCATCCGCGCTCACGCCCGCCACCCGCCGTCGCGGCCTCATCACCATCCTCGTCGACACCTTCCTCGTCTGGGGTGGCTTCTACATGGTCGTCCCCCTCATCTCCGTCCACTACGTCGACCAGCTCGGCTGGGCCGCCGCCGGCATCGGCGTCGTCCTCGCCATCCGCCAGCTCCTCCAGCAGGGCCTCACCCCCATCAGCGGCATTATCGCCGACCGCTTCGGCCCCAAGGGGCTCATCTGCGCCGGCGTCCTCCTCCGCAGCGTTGGCTTCGTCGCCATGGCCTGGGCCACCACCTTCCCCCTGCTCATGCTCTCCGCCGTCCTCACCGCCCTCGGCGGCAGCCTCTTCGAATCCCCCAAATCCGCCGCCATCGCCGCCCTCACCGACGACGCCCAGCGCAACCGCTTCTACTCCCTCACCGGCATCGCCAGCGCCCTCGGCATCACCATCGGCACCCAGATCGGCGCCCTCATCCTCAACGTCGACTTCTCCCTCGTCGCCCTCCTTGGCGCCGCCTGCTTCCTGCTCGACTTCTTCATCACCCTCATCTTCCTCCCCTCCGTCCGCGTCGCCACCCACGACGAATCCCTCACCTACGGCATCGGCCTCGCCC
>DASVOW010000796.1:0-4290 GCA_036383155.1 Ktedonobacterales bacterium | reverse complement strand
GTGCCCTCCGTGCGCAGGGCAGAAGAGCCGCCCACAGCGGTCGCACGGGGTAGCCGTCGGCTCGGTACAACCTTTGGCATAACACTCAGCTTCTGCAGCTTCTGCGTCCATCGTAGTCCTCATTTGCCTGCTTGTTAGTGTTCTGCGACAGCCGGTATCTCACGCCCAATCAATTGGTCCCCGCGGCTGCATGCAGAGTTGAATAGATCGCACTCAGGCGCACGCCAGGAGCGGTGATCGCCGTTCCAGATGACTGGCGTTCATGAGTATGCGATGGGCGAGATGGGCCACATACCCGACGGGGCGTTAAGACTCGCCGACATGGGTATCCGACGCCTGTACTGCGAATTGTGGCGTGCGCGGATCTGACGCGCTGGGCACACCCATACGACGATGTCAGTCAGTGCGCCACTCGCCTCATTTAATGGGGGAATTCGCGTGGAGGCGGAACACAATGGGGGCAGTCCACCATGATGTCGTGCGGGTCCACACAAGAGGTGCGTACATGGTCACGTACTCCCCAAGTATAGCACATGCCTGCGACATTGAGATGTTGAGATGTTCTCCATGGGGGTTGATGTCGTAAGGCTGGGTGGCTGTGTTTGGGAGTTGTCACATGGAACCTGTTTGCGCGACGCCCGCCCAGAGGGCGTTCCAGCCTAATGAGATGAATGGTGCGGCTCAGCATGTAATGAATTGCCGGATGATCGCTGCGCAATAGTAGGCGGGCATGGTACACTGCGTCTGCACTTTTGAGCTTTGGCATTTGGTGGCACGCCTCTGAAAAGGGCGAAGGAGCGGTGAGTATGGCGACGGAGTCAGCAGCATTTGCCTCGGGTGTGGCGAGGCAGGAGCGTGCGGCGCGGCCACTGGGTGGCGTGGGCTTCGATTGGGTGATGGCGCTGATCTTTAGCTGGCCCTTGATCGGTGCCTACTCCGATGCGTGGGCGCACAATCACCTGCCGATTGACGATTTCTTTACGCCGTGGCATGGCATTCTCTATTCCGGGTTTCTGGCGGCGGCTATCACGATGTTTGTGGTGCCGGTGATCAACATGCGGCGCGGTCTCTCATGGCGGCAGGCGTTGCCGGAGGGGTATGGTCTGTCGTTTGTCGGTGTGTTGGTGATCTTTGTCGGAGGGCCTGGCGATCTGCTGTGGCATACGGTATTTGGCTTTGAGAAGGATATGGATGCCGCGTTCAGTCCGACTCACTTGCTGATCGCTCTAGCTATTGGGCTGGTCGTGAGTGGGCCGTTGCGGGCAGCATGGCATCGCGATAATGGTAGGGCGCCGGGATTCAGCACGCTGCTACCGGGGCTGATCTCGCTGGCTTTCCTGCTTTCGACGATCACACTGATCACGCAGTTCTCCCACCCGTTCTTCTATACATGGGCCGCGATGGGTGATCAGACAGTCAGTTCCAATACGGCGCGCATGATTGGGGCGCTGGATATCCTCTTCCAGACGAGCATCTTGATGGGGGTACTGCTGGTGGCGTTGCGGCGGTGGGCACTGCCCTTCGGCGCGCTGACACTGGTGTTTACTCTCAACGCGGTTGCGCTGTGCTTTATGCACGACCGCTACTATCTGATTCCTGGCGCGGTGCTGACGGGGCTGGTGGCTGATGTGCTGGTGCGCTATCTGCAGCCATCGGCGGCGAACACACTTGCGTTGCGGCTCTTTGCTTTTATGGTGCCGGTGACGTCACAATTGCTCTATTTTGGCGCGCTGATGCTGCATGACGGCGTGTGGTGGTCGGTCCATATGTGGCTGGGCGTGACCGCGTGGTCTGGAGTTGCGGGTCTGTTATTGAGCTTCGTGGCGCTGCCGCCCGCGATTCCCGCATCGGCGTCGCCATCGTCGCCATCTAAGAGCGCATAGCGATTTGAGGTGGGCGGCGCTCGAGGCGGGCGGTTGAAGCCGCGCCTGAGTGCGCCTGGAGGCGCCACAAAGCCCACCTACGTGGGCTGGAATCAGGCGAAGTCGCCTGCTGACGTTGATACATCACAACACCTGCATAGCGACTACTCGCTACTATACGAGATGTCTCCCTTCTGCTACACTGGCTGTCGGCGGCGCCTTGCCGCTTGGTAGCAGGCAGGAGGTGGGGTGTCTGTGACGGTGCCTTCGACGCCGGCTCTGACGCGGCGGCATGCGGTTCCTGCTCTCATGAAGCTGCCAGGGATGCAGAGGGAGCCGCTCTTTGGGGGCTATGTGCTGGTCGCGGCTGTGGTGGCGTGGTTGCTGGGCATCGCAGTGCGCTCGCAGACGGCGCTTGCCATGGTCGACCCGCTCGTGTGGCTGGTGGTGGGGATGGCCGCGGGAGGCGTCTGGATCGGCGCGTGGCTGGCAGGGAGGCGGCTGCTTAGTCCACGTATAGGCGTAATTGCGCGAGTGCTGTTGGTTAGTGGATTGCTCATTTGCTTGGCGGCGTTGGGTGCGGCGCGGGCCGCATATGCGGATGTGAGCACTGATCCACATGCTGTGTCGCGCCTGTTGCCGGAGCATGTGAACGCGGCGCTGCGGGTTCGCGGGACGATGGCGGCGGAGCCAAATCTGCGCGAGGGCTTTCAACTGCTGACGGTGGAGGTGACGGCGACGAGCCTGGATGGCGGGCGCTCGTGGCAGCAGGCGGTCGGGCGCGTGGAAGCGACGGTTCGCAGCCTCGACGATTGGTCGGCGCCGGCGTATGGCGATAGCATCACGCTGGCGGGCACGCTTGCTCCGCTCGATACCGGGTACCTGCCGCCAGGTGTGCTAGCGCGGCTGAAGGGCGCGCGTGTAGTGACGCATACAGCCGGGAATCCGCTGTTTGCGTGGCTTTTCGGGGTGAGGCTGAGCCTGGCGGAGGCGATGCAGCGCAGTGTGCCGGAGCCGGAGGCGGCGCTGCTCATCGGCATCCTGCTCGGTATGAAGACGCCGACGCTGCGCTCGCGTCTGCCGCTTTTCACCGCGACGGGGACTATTCACCTCGTCGTCCCTGCGGGGCTCAAAGTCGTGACGCTGGCCGAGTTGGCAAAGCAGGCGGTGCGGCGGTTTGGGCCATGGGCGCGGACGGGTGCGGCGCTATGCGCTGTGACGGTGTATGCCGCGCTCGGCGGTGGCGGACCGGCGGCGATCCGCGCGGCGCTGATGGGTGGCCTGCTGGCACTGGCACCGGCGCTGAGGCGCGGGTACAACGTGTTTACCGCGCTGGCGCTGGCGGCGTTTGGGCTTTCCGCAGTGGAGCCACTGGTAATCTTTGATGCGGGGTTCCAGCTTACGATGCTGGCGACGCTGGGGTTGCCGCTGCTCACGCCGGTGATCCAGCGGCGGCTGGCGGGATGGACAGGACGACTTCCGGGCGGGAGCGCTATCGCCGAGCTGCTGGCCGTCACAATCGCGGCGCAGGTCGCGACGCTTCCGGTGCTGGCGCTGACGTTTCATGAGGTGTCTCTGGTGGCGCCGCTGGCGAATCTGCTGGCGGTTCCGTTGCTGGCGCCGCTGCTGGTGTTCGGCGGATTGGTGGCGTTGCTGGGGGTATTTGGGGGCGTGGCGGGGCTGGTTGCGCTGGCGGTGGCGTGGGTGGTGTGGCCGCTGTTGTGGTTCGTGGACGGCGTGATCGCGGTGTGTGCGATGTTGCCCGCTGCCGCGCTGGAGGTGCCGGACCTATCGCCGTTCATCGCCTGGGGGTATTATGCGGCTTTGGGCGGGGCGTTCTGGTGGGTGGCGCGCGTGGCGCTACATGGAGGTGGGGCAGCGAGTGTGGCGGGAACTTCTGTTGTGAAGGCGGCACATGGGCATTCGGGGCACGTGCAGTTGCCGCGTGGGGTGCTGGCGTGGGTGCTGGTGGTGGCGTTGCTAGGAGCGTGCGGCGCGGCGGCTCCTCCACTGGCGGATCGTATGGCACATGTCGACGTCATGGCGGTGGGGCCGGGTGGGGAAGCGACGCTGGTGCGGCTACCGTCGGGGGTGACGGGTTTAATAGATGGGGGACCGAGTGGGCCTGCGTTGGAGATGCAGTTGGCAGGGAAGCTGCCGTTCTGGCGGCGCGGACTGGATCTCGCGCTGTTGACGGATCCACGGGCCGGGGACGCGAGCGGGCTGCTTGATGTAGGGGCGCACTTTGCGGTTGCGCATGCCGCCGACGCGGGGATGCTGCATCCGTGTCCGACGTATCTCGCGTGGCGGGGTGCCATGCGGCGTGCGGGGGCGGAGCAGGCGCAGGTGCGCGAAGGAGACGTGATTCATCTGGATAGGCAAAGCGCAATTCGTGTGCTGGCGCCGCCGCGCGAGCTGTATCCAGCAG
>DASVOW010000795.1:0-1710 GCA_036383155.1 Ktedonobacterales bacterium | reverse complement strand
GCGGCAGCCCGTGGTGCGCCGCCGGTCGCGCCTGGCATGACACGGTACACCGATCCACAGCTTGGCTTCCAACTCGATGTGCTCGCTGGCTGGAGTGCGCGGACGTATCGGGGGTATGCTGCCGGCGGCGCTGTTCCTGCCTCGAGCTCGGTCGTGGTGACGGATACGACGGCGCGTGAGGATGTCATCCAGGTGTCGGTGCTCTCCAGCTCTGCTATGCCTGCCGCCTTTGCTCGGCGTGGCGCGCCCGACACGCGAGTGGGGCCCTATCCGGCGTTTGCGCTCGATACGTCACTCGCTGGGGGGAGGGTTCCGTGTCTCGTCCGGGTATTTCTTGCCACTGATGACTACGTTATCGCGACTCTCTGTGCTATGAACGCGCCAGCGCGCAGTGCGGCATTTGAGCAGACACTGGCCACCTATCACCCGGCGCCGGTGCCCTTTACGCCACAGGCAGTGCCAGCGGCCGCGCCCAGTGACTGCGCACAGGCGTGGAGCGCCGAGCGGGCCGGAACGCTGCCGGCGGGTTGGGGCTATACTCTGGCAGGGGCAGGGAATGCTGGCTGGCGCCAACTCGGCGCTGGTGTCGCGGTCTGCAGCAATACCCACTCGACGGATCCCTATTTCTTTCAATGCACGGAGCTCATCAACCGCTTCCTCCTGGAGAGGCGCGGACTGGCGCATATTCCCGGCAACGCTGCTCGCTACTTTGACTTTGTGGTCAATGGCGCCGTCTTTCCGGGAAGGGCTCGCGAGTTTCCCGCTGGATTCTATGCTGTGTCTTCTGATGCCAGCCAAGGTGCGAGCGTGTTTGCTCCTGCTCCAGGCGATTTGCTGATCTTTCAGGACGTCGCGGATCCTCAGGTGGGCTGTCGCTCCGGACTGATCAACTCGCCGGGGCATGTCGCGCTGATCACGGGCGTTGACGCCACACGGGTCTACGTGGCGCAGGAAAACTACAGTGACTCGGCCTATTTCCAGGCGCTGCCCCTGCGTCACATCGCCAATGGCTATGCGATCACCGACCTAAGTGGGCTGCCCAATCGCATCGTGCGCGGCTGGATCCGCCTCGGCGCATAATAGCGGCGCGTGGCCTGCGTCTGATGGGCGCGATACTCGTCCGTGTCTGCTGATGGTGGCCAGGCGCTGGCTCAGGGACGATGCGCAGAAGGCTGTATTACCTGCACTGGCATGGTATTCGCAGGATTCCTCCAGTGCGACCCGCAATCCGCCACCTACGGCTTAGAGCGATCTGCTCACACTCGACGAGGAGGATCACATGGCGACTTTCCACCAGATGCAGCGTGTTCCAGCCAAGATTTACCGCACCCCGCTCCGTCTGATGGTGGCGGTTCCGATGCCCGGCCTGGAGCCGACGGATATCACTGTCGAGGTAACGTCTACGCCAGCGCTTGTCATTCGTGGCCGGCAACGCGGCGAGCTGAAGGGTCTGAAAGACGAGCTACTCAACGAGTGGAACGCTGGTGAGTACGAGCGGGAGATCGCGCTCCCGGTAGCTGTAGATGGGAACCTGGCTAATGTCACGTACGGCAATGGCGTGCTCGTCGTGGCGCTACCGGTCGCGCCCCAGACGCGGCCAGCCCTTCTGACATTGTTCGCCATTAGCGCGACCCGCGGCCTGCATGCCGGCAACATGGGCCGCCCAATCCGACCATACTTGCGCGCGTAGCATTGGGGAGAGGCGACCGC
>DASVOW010000794.1:0-2255 GCA_036383155.1 Ktedonobacterales bacterium | reverse complement strand
CGATATCGCGGTAGGTCTCGCGGTCACGCCGCTCCACCGTCGCCACAAGCGAATCTAGCACCACAGCCGCTTCTTCGGCTGGCAGCCCCGATCTCCCCGTGCGCAACAGCAGCCCCAGCGCATAGCTCAGGTCGCGCATATTCTGGATAGCAAGCCGGTTTTCATTTTCTGTGGCAACGGGCGCGGCCTTTGCTGCTTGCCCTTGCCCTGCGGGCAGTGCCACCCGTGCGACAGCCTCGCCGGTCCGTGCCTTATGCCACGCCCGCACCTCACGTCGCACCACACGCACCAGCGACTTATAATGTGTGTCCAGCCGGGGGTCCAGCCGCCGCTCATGCTCGCGCAGCGTCAGCAGCGTATCGAGCGCGATGCAGGTGTTGAGGATGTTGCACTCGATGGCGGCGTCGCGTGTCCCCTTATGCAGCAATTCGAGCAATTCGACGAAATCGGAGCGCGCGTCCTGCTCGAACTGGCGCAGATAGGCGAGCGTCTTGAAGCGGCTGGGATACAAGCGCACCTCGTCGCGCTTGCCACGCGGCAGATCGAAACGAATCTTGAGATTGATGAGCCAGGTGCCAGCCTTGCGCACGATGCCCTCAGTGTGGCTGTCGAGGTCGAGCTGGTGGAGCACCTCGGCGGCGTGGCAGGTGCGGCGCAGCGTGTCGTGTGGCTCGGGAGCCAGCCACGCGCGGTGATTCTCGTCGAAGCTATGGCGCAGGTAGCGGAGGAGGTATGCGCCCAATGCAGCGTCACACTCGGCGTCACCGTTGCAGGCGCTCAGGTCTAGCGTCGTCTGAGCGAAAAAGCTGTCGCGCTCCATCCACCCCGCCACTTCCAGCTATTCGGCGTCCGTCACCTATTTCATCATTGTATCACCGCCCGCAATGTTTGCCGCATCTGCCGCATGCGCGCTCACTGCCTGCACTGGCATGCCGCCCAAAAACCCTACGACCATACCTCCCGCACATGCTCCGCCACAGATGCCGCCTGTGCCCGTCCTGCTTGAGCCGCTGGCGCTCTGTGAGCAGGATCAAGCACATTGCCGCCAATCGCCGCCCGCGCCGCCGCGTCGGGGCTGACGATGACCGAGCGCACACCCTCACCGAGCGTTGCTGCCTGAGCGGCAGGCCCGTCCTCGCGTCGCATCGCCTGTGTGAGTGGCGCCACGATCACCAGCCGCTCGCACCCAGCGGCGAGGTCCACGTTGGCAGTGGAGCGCACACCACCATCGACGTAGCGCCGCCCACGAATCGTTACCGGCGGCCACACCAGCGGCACAGCACAACTGGCCGCCACTGCATCCACCAGTGCTACTCCGCTATCCTTGTCGAAGATGACAGCCTCCCCAGTCTCCGCATCGACAGCCGGTATGAGGAGCCGCCGCTCCGGCCAATCGCGGAAGGGCACTCTGCCCTCGATAACTCGATGCCGCTCCGCCTCAGGTACCGTCTTGGCTCGTAGTGCTGCATGTCCTAGCCGGGCACGCGCTTTCTGGCGATCGCCGGGCCACGCCCCCGCTATCACAAACCATGCAATGGCGGTGAGGCTCATGCGAGCAGCGATTTCCCCGGACCCCTGCGCGACCTGCGCCTCAAACAGCTTCTCTAGCGGCATGCCGCTGGTAATCTGCGCCGCGACGACAGAGCCTGCGGACGTCCCGACAAAGAGATCGGCCGCCGTCAGATCGATCCCCGCTTCGGCGAGGCCAAACAGCACCCCAGTCTCCCACGCCACACCTGTAACTCCACCACCGCCAAGGACCAGTGCCCGTCCACCCCCTGACACGCCTGATTTCACGTGACCTTCTCCTCTGCTAAGCCAACTGATGGAGCGCATCATACACGCACTGCAAAGGCTTGCGACAGGTACAGCTACATCATAGCCAGAAGCAGAGAAGCACCTCAAGAGAGCAACACACACGGCGTACCCCGCTGGCGGTGTACAATACAGATGTTTGGGTTGTGTAGTGCCACAGCCCTGCGCAGCCAAAATCGTCGCGTTCCAGTGTCTCGCGGCCATGCCCGGCCCTCGCCAGGCGCCGCCCTCAAAGGAGAGTGCTCCCTTATGGTGACAGCCGACCGTCCAACTCTCGCGGCTCTCGAGCCGTTCGTCAATACGCCGCTGCTCGATTTCAGCAAGCCGGAGAATGCCCGCGCGCAGGAAGAAGCGCTGCGTCAGGTCGAGTCTGAGTTTGGCCTCACCTACCCGCTGATCATCGGCGGCCAGCGGCGCCAGACTGCCGAGACGTTCGCGTC
>DASVOW010000793.1:0-3928 GCA_036383155.1 Ktedonobacterales bacterium | reverse complement strand
AAGCGACGGGCCTCTTCCAGCATCCCTTCGGTGTCCAGACTGATCGTCTCAGCGCTAATGGGGCCCATCTACGATAGCCGCGATCTGGCGGATCACCTCCTCATGGCTGACGCCGGATGATTTACTTACAAGCGTCGGATTGGTCGTCTCGCCGCTCAGAATACCCCAGCGGGCTGCCTCGCGAATCTCGACGAGGTTCGCCGTATCCAGAAAAATGCGCATAGTGGTCCACCTCTCGTCGCGCCAGCGCACAGAACTACACGGCGCCGTCCGCGCCTAACGGCCGCTGGCACGTTTCAGCTCGATCTGCCCATTGCGCACGCGCACATCGTAACGCGGCTGCGCTACCGTCGCCGGGCCCGTCAACACGTTCCCGTCGCGCATGCGAAAGCGCGACCCGTGCCACGGACACTGCACAACCGCGCCGTGTCGGCCATCCTCCTGGAGCTCACCTTCGTCCAACGGGCCACCCGCATGGCTGCAGGTCGCGGCAATAGCAGCATAGCAGTCCCCAACCCGCATAATCACAACTGGCACATTCGCCACAAGCACACGCTGGAGCCGCTTTTCCTGCAAGGCCCCCACCGGCAGCACTGGCTCATAGTCTTCGCCTGCCGCTTCCCAGGCGGTGTGGTTGACGCCGGTCCCTTTACCAAAGACCATATCGCCACCGAGATACGCAGCGACCAGCACGGCCGCCAGTCCGGCAAATCCAATGACTGCGCCTGCGACTGCTTCGCCTGAGCCAACCCGGAACCGCAGCATCGCCGATACGACGTAGAGCACCTCGGCAAGCAGGTTGAGAGCGCCATGATAGAGCCCAACCCGGCGCTCGGCCCCATAGCTGTCGCTCCAGTCCGCCATACCGGTGACTGCCGCCGCCAGCGCCGCCACGACGCCCACCAGCACGAGCGCCTCTGCGCCGCGCGCTGCCCACGCGTTTGCGGCAGGCGCCACCAGCCACAACACATCGAAGCACGCTGCCAGAAGCCACGCGCCAATTGGGATGTCCGTGATGGCGGGATGCAGTGGATGGTGCAGCCACGAGCCATGAAGCAGGCTCTTGAACCGTCGCGGCGGCTTACGGTTGGAGCCGATGATCGCCTTCACGCCCTGCTGCAGTGTCTCGCTGAGATTTTCGATGCGATCAGGAGTTGGCGGTGCTGTTGGCTCATCATCAACGGTTACGGTCATGTCGTTTGCATCGCGCGAGGTGGAATCACTCAAGAGACTCATTCTGTCTGCTCCCTCTTAGCGAATAACCGTTCGCGTGGAAACCTACACATCATCACTCGTTGTCACTTATATACCGGAATTACTCTAATTTGTCAATATATTTCTGCACATATTTGACAAAGGCCGTGCGATTCACTATGCTGGATACAGCACGTCTTTCTGTCTGTGCGGTCACAGGGCCAATGCGGAGATGTAAGGCAATAGCGAACACTAGGAAATCGGGGGCCAGCAATGTCATCGACGCCGTGGTATCAACGCATTCTGACGAGCACACGTGGCCGCTTGATTTCGCTGCTGCGTCGCGACACGCACACCGTTGATGAGCTGGCCCAGGCCCTCGATCTGACAGACAATGCCGTTCGTGCGCACCTGGCGACCCTCGAGCGTGATGGCCTCGTTCAGCAGCAGGGCGTTCGTCGAACCGGAGGAAGTGGCAAACCTGCTTACGCCTATGCACTCACAGAAGACGCGGAGCGCCTCTTTCCCAAAGCCTACGGTCCCGTGCTGCACATGCTTCTCGATGTTCTTGATGAGCAAATGGCACGCGAAGACATAGAGAGGGTGCTACGTGAGGTAGGGCATCGCCTCGCGGCGGAGCAGCAGAAGTCATCGGGGATGGCAGCTGTGAATGGGGATCTCACCCGTCGTCTCGTGTTGGCGGTAGACTTACTGAACGCACTCGGAGGTCTTGCTGAGATTGAAGAGCAGGACGGCAGCTTGGTCATCCGCGGCTACAGTTGCCCACTAGCCGCCATGCTCCCTGGCCATCCAGAAGCCTGTAAGCTCGCCGAGTCACTGGTAACCGAGGTCGCCGGCGTGCCCCTCCACGAGTGCTGTGAACGGGGAGAAGTAACCCGCTGCTGCTTCGCCACATCTCACACATGATATCTTTGCAGCAGAAGAGGCCTGGTGCAGCGCGATGCGTCGAATCGTGCACAGGTAGCTTGGGGCGGGCGGTACATACGCCATCTCATTTAGGCTTACGCGGCCTAGGCAAATTGCCTGCGCTGATCTAGGCTTCTAGGCCTTGCGCCACCAACACCTCCGTGTGATACAGCGTGATACAATGTGGCATACTCCAGATGCCGACAAGCGACCGCCGGAACGGAGGGACGTCTATGGATTTGGCGAAATTGCGAGTCGTCATTCGCAGCATGGTGCGCGATCATCAGGATCAGATCGGCCCATTGATGTCCTGGCATGCGACCGATACGTTTCGGCAGCTATCACCTGCTGAACAGGCATCAGTTCGGGCCCTCACTTGGCGCCTCCAGCATGCCCACGGTAACATTGGAGCGATTCTACCTTCCGAACGTGACACTGAATGGTGCTAAGTGGTATATGGCTATCACCAGGACGGCAAGCTAATGCGCGATCGCCACAGCCAGGCAGAGGCCAGAGTGGGACACCATTACCCCGAGGTCGCGGCGGCTGTCCGCACGGTACTAGCTGAGGAGAGCACCGTGCCGGCATTCCACGAATTGCTGCAGCAATTGATGGCGGGGAAAGGACGAGTGCTCGGTCGCGAGGGCACGGCGAAGTGGCCGGCCTTCGTCCTCGAGCCGTGCCGGGTCTTGGGTGGTGACCTTGACGCGGCGGTATGGGCAGCAGCCGCCGTCGAATTTACGGCAGCCGCAGCGGAAGTAGTCGACGATCTCGTCGACGACGAGTGGGGCGAGGAAACTGTCACCCAGGCACGTGCAATCAATGCAAGCGCCGGGCTTATCTGGCTCGCGCAGCGCAGCACAGCCCATTTGGTCGAATGCCTTGGACCTGAGCGCGCGTGGCGCATCAACGATCTCCTTGGGCAAGGATACCTGGATGCGTGTGCCGGCGAGGACCTCGACTTATTGCTCGAAGCGCCAACGGAGGTCACGGAAGAGCAGGCGCACGAGATGACCCGTCGCAAGTCCGGGTCGCTGGTTGCAATGGCTTGCCGGGTCGGCGCCGCCGTTGCCATAGATGACTCAGGCACGATCGATGCACTGGGCCAATTCGGTTGCCATGTCGGCCTTGCCGCGCAGCTCTTGAACGACCTCTCCGGCATCAATAGCGAGAATCCTACACGCGGCAGTGACCTCAGGCGGAAGAAGAAAACGCTGCCTGTAACATATGCACTTCGCTGTGCCCAGGAGGAAGGCATGGAGCTGCTGCTCGCCTGGTACCGGGGAATGCCAGACAGTGACGCTAGCACAGAGCAGAACATCGCCTCCATGATCCGCGAGCTTGGCGGCCTACATTATGGGTGGGTTGTCGCCGACACCCATCGTCGGGAAGCGCTGGCTCTGCTCGGAGCGCTGGCGCACGCAACTGGTCGCGCCGAGGTGCAGCAGTTGCGGCACCTGGTACCCGTGGCGTACTCGCGACCAGCCTGAATTGGAGCAAGCGCCATGATGCTCGAGCGTCGACAGGTGCTGCGGGTGTATCGCTGGGTAGTGGTCACCTGTGCCTTCTTAGGTCTGCTTGTACTAGCACAGGCCAGTGCGGCTGCAGTTAAGGAGCAGCCATCCGTTGGTTTGCATGCGGCGCGCCGAGGCACACAGATCAGCGTCACCTGGGTTCAACCTGCCGGCTTCGCCTGGGACAAGAACGTCCGACCAGGCGATATCGTCACGGAGATTGACGGGAACCGAGTTGACAGGCATACCCAGCCAGGCGTCCTAGCGACTGCATTCGAGGTGTGGGTTCGATC
>DASVOW010000792.1:0-8913 GCA_036383155.1 Ktedonobacterales bacterium | reverse complement strand
GGTGATGTCGATGCCGAGCACGCCAGCGCCTCCTATGACAATGGCATCCTGACGTTGCGGCTGCCCAAGTCTGCCCAGGCACGGGATCGCGCGATTCGCATCACCCCTGGAGCAGCACAGAGTCAAATGCAGAGTCAAAGTCAGAGTCAGGGTCAGAGCCAACAAGCGTCCGGAGGACAGACGCAGGGCTAGTAACGTTACGTGAGTCCGGAATACGCCATGCAGCCGGAAGGGCCGGCAGACCAAGATCCACCAACGGTTTCTTGGGCTAATCGCAGTAGGCGATGAAGTCGGCCATCAGGTTGACCAGAAACTCGAGTGGGCTGCGATGGCGCGAATGCTCGATCTGGCGCCACCATTGAGCCGCCACCACCTTGACGTTGCCCGCTTCCAGCCCGCCATATCGCGGAGGGTCCGTGCTCCTTCATCGAGTTCGCTCAAGAGCCGTTCGACATGCTCGAGCTAGACGTGGCCGAACGGGTTCAAGCGGCTCGTGCGTCCCTGCCGCTCAAAGAGCGGCAGGGACGCCAAGTTCATCTTCGAGACGCCGGATCGTTGTGCTCAGGGAGGGTTGCGAAATGGCGAGTTCCGTGGCGGCACGTGTTATGTGCTCCAAATGCGCAACCACGCGAAAGCACTTGGGTTGCAGCAGATCCACGGACCTTTCCCCCCCACTGATGATAGCCTTCTGTCTATGAGCGTTTAGCCAAATATGTCTTGGACGCCACGAATACGTCAAGATACGATCGTCGCAGGTCTTGAGCACCCGACGTGGGTGATGCCACATCTCAACAACGAAGCGCAGTAGGCGTTCTTGAACCAAACCGGCCCCATCAGGGGCGCTCCCTCACGGAACGATCTCGACCTGCAGCACGGTTGTCGAGCCAAGACGATTGGAGGTGTCCTGTGACACGCCAGGAGGAGAGCAGCGAGACAGCATCAGCGTCCATCGAGGCCATTCCGCCCGATGACCCTCGACGGCAGCTCGCGCTGGCACGACCGAACGAGGACCAGAGCCTGCCCCATGTCGGGCTCGTTGGCGGCACGTACACCATCCTGCTGACGGGCGATGACACGGCCGGCCGCTACTGCCTCATCGATATGTACGTGCCACCCGGCGGCGGCCCGCCCCCGCACCGGCATGACTTTGAGGAGTCGTTCACCGTGCTCGAAGGCGAGATCGAAGCCACGTTCCGCGGCGTGAGCTCGGTCGTGCATACCGGCGAGACGATCAACATCCCCGCCAATGCGCCGCATATGTTCCGCAATACCGGCGCGCAGCCGGCTCGACTCCTGTGCGTGTGTGCCCCAGCGGGACAGGAGGCGTTTTTCAGGGAGGTCGGTGTCCCCGTCGCAAGTCGCACCACGCCGCCTCCTCCGCTGGATGCAGCCGGTCAAGCGGCGTCCAGAGCGAAAGCCGAGGCCCTTGCGCCACGGTACCGAACGCAACTGCTCCCACCGGCATAAACAGGCATAGGGCAGGGGCATCGTGAAGGCGTAGAGCATGAACGCCGTGCCGTTTGATGAGTACGGCGGGATCAACGTCCTGCGGGTGGCCGACGTGCCAGTCCCCGAGCCGGCTCAAGGCGAAGTGCTCGTCCAGGTGAAGGCTGCCTCGATCAACCCCGGCGAGGCGAAGATCCATGTTCGATTGGTACAATGTCGCCAACGCGCCAACGTCAAGACAGCGTAGGAACCACCCCACGTGAACCTTGTGCTAGCCGCTCTCCCCGCGCGGAGCGCCAGATTGCGCGTAGCCACAGGAAGCCAGCTATCGAGATGACGGCAAGGCCCACCCACTGGAGAATGACAAATACCCCCACCTGCGTAGGCGTCGGCGGCAGCAGTATTCCGCTCGTCAGCGCGATCCGTTGTATCGGTGTCCCCGTGAAGAGCTCCGTGAGCACGAGCGCGATGCCGCGCATCGAGTCCCACAGCGCATGCAGCAGCGATACCAGCAGGTAGGTACCCACAACTCCAAGTGTGATACGCGGATGCTTCGCACCTCTGCTCGCGCGAAAGAGCACCCCGCCCAGGATTGCCGTCCATAGACCGTGCCCGACCGGCGCGAGCACGCCCCGCAGCAGCTCCGTCATCACCAGATTCGGCAGCGACAGCCCAATAATGTACGGCCCGTTGTGGACGAGGAGCGAGCTGAACGCATAGCCCGCGCTCTCGAACGCGCCAAATCCAAACCCTACCGCCGCCCCGAGCACGATGCCATCTCGCGTGGTATAGCGCGGCAGTTGCCACGCCACCACTATCAACGCCACCAGTTTGCATGCCTCTTCGATCAGACCGACCCCCAGATAGATCAGCAGCCCATCGGTCAGTAGCCATGCCTCCAGCAGCGAAGCCCCCAACACGCCAAGCACCCCGCCCACCACGAATGCATAGAGCACGTGTTGCGCCGTCAGCGTCTGGCCATTGTAGTGATCCAGGTACCAGACGACGGCGGTCATCGGCACGAGAAAGCTCCCCAGCAACACAACCGTAGGAACCAAATTGAGATTGCCCGTCACCCCGGTCACGATCACCGACGCGATCCAGAGTGCAGCGCCAATACCGAACACTCGCACCCAGTTGTGTATCACAATCCTCTGCCGCGCATGTACTTCCGGGCTTGTCGTCGCCATAGCCACCCCCTTGCGACCACGGGCCCAGCTCCACTTCTGGGAACTGAGCCCATCTCTCATACTCCACTGGCCAGTGTGATCGGCCTATGTCACGCATCCCGATCCTTTATATGGCCTTATGGATGCGCCTTCTCCCGCTCCAGCGCCCTCTCCAACGCCGCCAGCAATGTGTGCAGGTCATAGCTCCCGTCGTGCCGCTGCCCGTTGATGAAGAAGGTCGGCGTACCATTCACTCCGCTGCGCACCCCACTCATGAAATCTTCCCGTACCTTGTCAGCGTAGGCATGCGCGAGCAGATCCGCCTGGAACTGGACGACATCCAATCCCAGATCGGCCGCATACTGCACGAGGTCGAGTTCGTCGAGGGCATCCTGATGCGTAAAGAGCGTATCGTGCATCTCCCAAAACTTGCCCTGCGCACCTGCCGCCTCTGCCGCCTCTGCCGCATTCTCGGCATGTGGATGTATTTGCGTCAGGGGAAAGTGGCGGAACACAAAGCGCAAGCGATCCCCCATGCGCTGCCGCACCTGCTCCACAATGGGATATGCCGCCCCACAATACGGACATTCATAGTCGCCGTACTCCAGGAGTGTCAGAGGCGCATCTGGGTTCCCCCGGATGTGATCCCGCTCGATGCTGACCGGTACTCTAAGTTGTGCCATCGTCATTGCTCCTTCTCAGCTCCATCAAATCCTCAACCGGCGCTCATAGCTCCTATCTCACTCACAGCGCCTATTTCACACGCTAACGGCTCGCCGCCGCCGCAGGCTGCGAGGCCGCCTGCTGCCCTGCCATAGATTCCAGCGCCTCGAGCACTCCATCCGCTCCAGGACTGACGCCGACCGGTGAGACGTAGCTCCAGTAGATGACTCCTTTGGCGTCGATGACAAACAACGCACGCTCGCTCGTCCCATCCTGCTGTCGGTAAGCGCCATAGCGCCGCGACACCGCCCCTTTCGGCTCGAAGTCCGACAGCAGCGGATACCGCAGTTTGCGCTCGCGGGCGAAGGCAAGATGGCACCACACCCCGTCCACCGAGATGCCCATCAGCTCGGCATGGAAACGCTGAATCTCCGGCAGCACCTCATTGAAGAGTGCTACCTCGTCGCTGCAGACCGGGCTCCAGTCAGCCGGATAGAACATGAGGACTACCGGCTGCCCACGAAAATCTGAGAGCGAGACGGCCTGATCGGGTGTGGTGCGCAGCGTGAAGTCAGGTGCCTGCGTGCCAGGGCCAAGCGCCCTCTGTGGCTCTGCCTCTGGTTGCCGCGCTGAATCTCCAGTGTTTGGCTGTGTCATGATTGGTCCCATTCGTTAGTATGTGTTCTGTGTCATCAGTGTGCCGTCAGTGTGTCTTGCACCCTTGAGCCAGCCAGGCGCGCAGCCCGGACGCATCTCCAATAATCCGCCCTCAGCCGCCCACTCGACTGACCGTTCAGAAGGTGCGACTACGAGACGTTCCGTACGTTCAGATGCTGATGGTAATGTGGTTCTCCACCGAGGTGACGCCCGGCGCCGACCAGGCCACTCGCTCCGCTTCCTGCCGCTCCGCCCACGAGCGTACCGTGCCGCGCAGGATCACCTTGCTGCCATCCACCTCGACGGTGATGCGTTTCGCATCCATCTGGGCGTTGCGCACCAGCGCGTCTTCAATTTTTTTCTTCAGGTCGTCAGGTGACGGCTTGGTTGTCGGCCGGACCGTAATCAGGTTGGTGACGCCGCGCACGCCCGCAATACGGCGTACCACGCGCTCGGCGTCCTCTTTCTGATACTGCCATTCGACCTCACCCTCGAGTGTCACCCAGCCCTTAGAGACCGTCACCTTGACGTTCTCGAGTGGCGTGAGCGCATCCCACTGCAATGCGCGGACCGCGGCAGCCGCGATGTCGGCATCCGTCCGCTCGGCATCGATGGGCAGTCGCACCTCGATGTCATTGGCGACGGCTTTCACACCGCGCACGCGCAGCGCCGCCTCCTCCGCCGCCCACTTCTTGATGAAGCTATCCACCCAGCCCATGAGTGTCACCACGCCATCTTTGACGGCGACACCAATCTCGTTGGGCTGCACGCGGGCATCCCACTTCAACTCCTCCAGCACATCTCGTTGGATTTCCTCATCCGACCGTACCATCGTCTCTGCTGTAGCCATGACTGATTCCCCTCTTGAGCTTTGAGAATCTCGTGCCGAATACGACTTTGTATTTCGATTTTCGATTGCTCGTCCTCGATACTGTCGATTCCTGAACGCCTACACCTGTTCGTCTGGCAGCTGTCGTGGCATGAGGCGCTGTCCCCCTGAACGACTACCAGCCGCGAACATAAAAAGTGTACCCCCTGTGCACACTTTCGTCTGTTCACCTGCGAACACAAGCATCTCGCGACATCTGACCCACGACCCCCTCCCCGAAATGCCGTCTGAGGCGAGCCCAAAAAGAACGACCATGTACACAACACTCATGTGGAAAAGAGGGAGCGCCATGCTCGCAGTGTCACCACCAGTCACCGAAGCCACAGAGCCACAAATCACCCTTGCTACACATCTGCGCGCCGTTGAGCGTGCCATCCACGTCATGCACACCCACCTGCGTGACCCGCTCACGCTCGGCGATCTTGCCTCGGCTGCCTATCTCAGCCCCGCCCATTTCAATCGCATCTTTCGCCGCCAGATCGGCATCCCTCCCGTCGAATACCTCTCCGGCCTGCGCCTCCAGACAGCCCGGCGCCTGCTGTTGTCCACATCGCTCAGCGTCACCGACATCTGCTTCGAGGTTGGCTACACCAGCCCAGGCTCCTTTACCACCCGTTTCACGCAATTGGCCGGCTTGTCCCCGCGCCTCGTGCGCCAGCATGCCCACCGTGCCGCGTTGCCCCCGCTAGAGCACGCCGCGCACTTCTCCACGACGCTCGACCTTATGCACAACACAGCCCAGCCGGCGCACACGCTTCAAGGTCGCATCAGCGCTCCGCCCGCCTTTCAGGGCGTGATCTACGTCGGCCTCTTCACCCGGCCCATTCCCCAGGGATCTCCCATCCGCTGTGCCAAGCTCTACGCGCCCGGCCCATTCCGCCTCACCGGCGTTCCAGACGGCATCTACTATCTCCTCGCCGCCGCATTCCCCGTGACAGCCAGCCTCCAATCCTACCTGCTGCCCGGCGAGAAGGCCCTGTACGGCAAAGGCGCTGGCTCGCTCATCATGCACAATGGTCATCTCTTCGGCGATCCAAACCTCATCCTGCGCCCGCCACTGCTGACCGACCCGCCTCTGGTAATGGCGCTGCCCCTGCTGTAACCTCCATGCGCCGTACCCGCCCATCCCCAAAAGGCCAGGGCAGAAGACCTCTTGAGCGTTCCTCCGAGCTATATTGATCTGGCGCGCCTGGACGACCTACTGCGCTATGACCACGACGAACGGGAGAAGTTCGCGGCCGTGTCACGTATCCACATGGCGTATCCACATGGTGTATCCACCTACGCCCGGCGGCCACCTCATCGCGCTGCTACGATCTGCCCTGTGATCACCACCGTAAGCCATGTCTCATAGTGCTCCGGCGCCCACCCGCGCTGGATGACCAGCATCCGGTAGAGGTCGAAACTCGTCAGTGCCCAGAGTGTGTCGGTCGCTTCCGCCCGCGATAACCCCGCCCGCAGCACGCCTCGCTCTTGGAAGAACTCAACCAACCGCTCCTGATGGTGCCAGCGGCGTTCGGCGATGGTCTGGGCAATGTCAGCCAGTTCGGAGGCAACAGCCCCAACGCCCCGCAGCAGATCGAGTTCGCCGGACAAGGTCTCGTAGACGTGGCGGGTGAGGTGCGCCACGAGCGCGACCCGCCGGTACGGGTCGGACTCGCCACGCAGTTGTGCCAGCGCCTCCTGATAGGGGCTGCCCAAGGCCGCCGGGTTCAGGACCTCGGCCAGGATTCCCCGCTTCGAGCCGAATGCTGCCACAACAGTCTTCGGCGAGACGCCTGCCTCCTCCGCGATAGCCTCGAGCGTCGTCCCCGCGTAGCCCCGCCGCGAGCATGCGTTTGCGCGTCTCATCGGCTTGACGCTGCCGCGCCGGCGAATGATAGCGTCGCCGCGTCGGCGTCACCGGCGCTGCAACATGATCGTCGTCAACCTCTGACATCCCCTGCCTCCCAGTGAAACCTTGACTTGTATTTCAATCGTAGATATACTATCGAATAGTGCATATGTTGGTCAATATCCGGGCTCCCAGGAGGAGGAAGTATGCAAACGAAGACCCTGACGCAAGCAAAGACGCAGTCGCTAACCAGGACATTGCTGCTCTGTGGGGCCATCGCCGGTCCATTATTTATCCTCACCGTGCTCATTCAAGACTACACTCGCCCTGGGTTCGACCCGCGCCTCCAGCCGCTTAGTCTGCTATCGCTTGGTGATTGGGGGTGGGTCCAGATTGTGAACTTTATGCTGGCTGGCGTGCTGAACCTACTCTACGCTTTCGGTCTCTGGAGGCGGTTGCACCCTGGCCGGGCTGGAACATGGGGACCGATCTTGATAGGAGCATATGGGCTTGGTCTCATTGCGGTGGGTGTGTTTAGAACCGACCCCGCGCAGGGGTTTCCGCCGGGCGTTATCGCGCCGGCTCAGCCCTCCTGGCACGGCGCTATTCATGCCCTCGGCGGCCTCTTCACCTTCCTTGTCCTGACAGCCGCTTTAGCGGTCTTTGCCCGGTTATTCCTCGCACGGAAGGAACGTGGGTGGGCGTTCTATTGTCTGGCGAGCGCCGTCCTTCTCCTGGTGTTCTTTTTCGGTAGCTTCACTAATCCTGCGCTCATGGGGCGCTTCCTACGGCTTGGAACGTTAGTTGGCTGGATGGCCGCATCCGTGATCGCCATAAAGCTGTTATCCGCTCCGGATGCTCCTCAACAGACGCGCGACCATTAGCCCTATCCCTCATCCACGTTGTCTCTAAGCTAGTTTCACAGCGCTACGCTTTTCGCTCACCACATCAGGTATTGGCTCTTTTCAATAATCTCGTTGCGCACCTCGTGGGTACCGAGAGGAGTGGAACGATGAGGAGGCAATTCCGGCTACCGTGCCTGACGCAACTACGTGAGCTCGCTCGGCACTGCTCCGGACGGCTGCATGCAGATTGCCTACTTCATCGTCTGCGAGGTGCTCACTCAAGATGTGGGCGGCTTCGGCAGTCTCACCATCCAAAAAGAGCAATTACAAAAAACGCTCCACTTCGCGGGAGAATGGGTGCAGTGAGCACCTTAGACACGCCAGAGCGTCGCGTATTTCTTCCGATATTTCGGGTCTTCCTCGAGGTCCATCAGTGCCTCAGATGTCGAGCGCACCTCTGGGTCGGATGTGGCGTCATACACCTGTCTGAGGACTGCCAAAATGTCGGAGCGAATCAACGTGCCGTTCTTTTCTGCCCTGCACTCCTGGAACCGTCGCACCAGCCCCTTGACCACCGCCTCGCGCTGACACTCGCCAGCCACGGCGACCTTCCATAAGGATTGCAAGCAATGGCGCGCCGTGACGAACCGCTCATCTTTGGTCACGACGAGCAGGGCATCGACATCCTTCACCATACGCCCAATCGACCGGCTCTTGGGTTGCCTCGTCCAGCGCCGCAAACGCGGCATTTTGCCGATCCTTATCAGCGGATCGCAGATCGTCCATCCTGGCTAGGTACGGGAAGCGCACGGCCTCAGGCATGAGGTATCTCCTTAGCGCCTCTGGGCCAGCTGAATCAGGTTCCCGCACGTATCGTCCAGCACGGCGGTGGTCACCGGCCCCATTTCCACAGGGGGCTGGGTGAACTGCACACCCGCCGAGCGGAGACGCTCATACTCGGCGTGAATGTCGTCAACGGCAAACGATGTGAAGGGAATGCCGTCTTCCATGAGCGCACGCTTGAACGGACCGACGGCGGGATGGCTATCCGGCTCCAGCAGGAGTTCGACACCATCGGGAGCATCCGGCGCAACCACGGTCAGCCACCTGGCAGCCCCTAACGGTATGTCCTCCTTCTTGACGAACCCCAATTTCGTCGTGTAGAACGCCAGGGCTTTGTCTTGATCGTCGACTAAGACGCTGCTTACCACGATTTTCATCACAGCTCCCCTTTGCTATCCGATGTCAGCCATCGCTCGACGATGCGCCTGAGCGGCTCCGTATGCACGTAGTGCAGTTTGTACTTGCCCTGCCGCACCGTTGTCACCAAACCTGCCGATTCCAGCACCGCAAGATGCTGGGAGATCGCTTGCCGTGTCAGGGCCATCTGATGCTTCATGGTCAAGCGGG
>DASVOW010000791.1:0-2258 GCA_036383155.1 Ktedonobacterales bacterium | reverse complement strand
TTGCCTTCCCATCGCTCCCGGCCCTCTCGCACGACGCCTACCGCTACGTTTGGGACGCGCACCTCGTCGCGCACGGCGTCAGTCCCTACGTCCATCCCGTCAACGATCCTGCGCTCGCGTCCCTGCGAGACACTACCATCTGGCCCCGCGTCAACTGGCGCGACGCGGTGACGATCTACCCTCCCGGCGCGCAACTGCTCTTTCTCGCGGTGCATGCCGTCGCCCCGCTCAACATATGGGCCATGAAGGCTGCTATTGAGCTATGCGACGTGCTCGCCGGTTTCGTCACTCTCCTGCTGCTGCGGCAGCGCTCGATGGACCCCCGTCGGGTGATCGTCTACTGGTGGAGCCCTATCCCCGTCATCGAGTTCGCGGCCAACGCGCACATCGATGCGGCAGCCGTGCTCTGGGTCCTGCTCGCCCTGCTGTTGGCGAATAGCACACGTCGACTGGCGCGTCTGGGGGCAGGCGTCTTCCTTGGGCTCGCGGCGCTGACGAAGCTCTATCCGCTAATCTTCGCGCTGGCTCTGGTGCGGCGGCGTGACTGGAGCTTTGTGCTCGGCCTTGCCGCCACCTGCATACTCGCGTACCTGCCATTCGTCACGCTCGGGCTTGGCTCTGGCGGCTTTCTGGCGACGTACTTCTCGCAGCGATTCGTCGATCAGGGCCTCCTCTTCCGGCTGCTAGGCAATGTCGCCCCAAGCTCGACGGGGCTGGCGGTGCTCATCGGGCTTGTCGCCGTGCTGCTCTGCGGCATCGTCGCCCGCCTACGCTGGCAGGGGACACTCAGTGCCGAGGCCAGCCTCCTGGCGCTCTCGGCGGTGTGGATCGTGCTCTCGCCGCACCTCTTCCCCTGGTACGTTGCCGGTATGCTTCCTCTTCTCGCGCTGCTGCCCAAAGCGCGAGAGCTTCCATTGCCATTGCCGCTTCCTGCGCTTGCGCTCTGGCTCTTCGTCCTGCTGATGCCGTTCACCTATGTCGTGTTCGCGCCAAACCAGGCGCCGGAGATCTTCCAGTTATTCTTCGCCGTGCCGCTGGTCATGGCAGCCGTCCCGCTCGCTCGCGCGCTGCGGCGCCGGTTCTCAGGTTGGCCGGCGCCCGTACCGGTCGATTAGCCAGTGCGCCATCACCAGACCAACTACCGCTCTACCAAGAGGAGTACTCCCGTGAGAAACCTCCCTGTATTGTCTCAGATACCGTCATCAGCGCCTTCTACACCCGAGATGGCGCCAACGCATCTGCCGCTGCCGCGTGAGCTCTACATCGAGAGCACGAATCGCTGCAACGAGCTCTGCGACCAATGCCCGCGTACGCACCTTGCCCGCGAAGAACAGGCCGACATTTCGCTTGCCCAGGTGATCGCGATCACCGATCAGTTTCCAGCGCTCGACCGCGTGGTGCTGCACGGCCTCGGCGAGCCGATGCTCAACCCGCAGCTCCCTGAGATCGTCGCACACCTGCGCCGGCGCGGCGCGTACGTGCTCTTCAACTCGAATGCCACCGCTCTCGGCGACCGTCTTGGGCGTGCGCTCATCGCTGCCAGCCTGAATGAGATTCGCGTCTCACTCGACGGCGCGAGTGCCCCAATGTATGCGCGCGTGCGCGGCGTGAGCGAGCGCACACTGCCGAAGATCATCCGCAACCTCGCGGCATTCACCCGCCTGCAACGTGACTTAGGAGCCACACATCCCCATCTCTCGTTCTGGTTCACTGCCATGCGCGAGAACCTTCACGAGCTACCCCGTCTGATTGACCTGGCGCTTGAGACTGGCGTGCGCGAAATCTACGTACAGCGCTTCATCTACTTCGGTCAGGGCCTCGCCACCGAAGATCAGGCATTGTATCGCAGGACGCGCGAGAAAGATCAAGCAATCATCGACGAGACGGCGCGCCTCTGCGCACAACACGGTTTAGCCTTTCGCGCCACCGGCGCCACCTCCCCTGCCGAATACATCTCTTCCACAGCGCCCACTGAGGCGCGCCCATGGTCGGGCTGCTCGCGGCCCCGCACGCTGGCATACATCACCGCGCAGGGCAACGTCTTCTCCTGCTGCTTCGCGCCGTTCTCGCGTGGTCCCGCGTCATCGCGCGTGCTGGGCAACGTCTTCGAGCAACCATTCGCCGATATTTGGAACGGCCCACGCTATACTGCGTTTCGCGCCGCATTCGACAGCGACCACCCATGGGACCAATGCAAAGGCTGCGGCACCAACTGGAGCCTATGACATTCGCAAAGAAGGTGCACTGTGGCTGACCAT
>DASVOW010000790.1:0-2144 GCA_036383155.1 Ktedonobacterales bacterium | reverse complement strand
TGTACGCCAGGTTGAAATCGATCACCGCCGTCTCGCCGTTCGGTCCGTGATCGACCTCGATTTCCAGATACCGTCCCGCCCCATAGGTCTCGCGACCCGACGTCGCGTCACGGAACGGCACGAACAACTCGTGCGTATGCTGCTCGTGAGGCTCCGCAAAGCCAATCAGCTTCAGATCCTGGTCCCCCAGCCGGAAGCGCAGCTCGGCGTACCGCAGTTGCGGGCGAATCTCACCCGTCGAGGTCGCCAATTGCACCACATCCGGCTTCTGGAACGGCGCAACCTCCGCCTCCACGCGCAATGCCAGATCAGGCGGATAGTAACTCAATCCCGCAAATCCGTCGTGACGCTCCTCGTGCGGAATCGGCGATTGCGGCGACCCCGCGGAAAACTCATCCTTGCTCTGGCGAAACTCCGTAAGTTCCTCCGCGTATCCCTCCGCGTCCGCATCGGTCTGATTTGCCATGGTAGTATCTTCCCCTCATCAGGTACCGTCGGGCATCAACATGTCCCACACTCCAAACAATACACAGCACATGTCAGACCGTTACATGCGCGTACATGCGCACACCCAGCTCCCGCATCCCTCACGCCCCCACCAGCGTCACCGGCAGCCGCCCTACCGCCTCCACCGCGCCGAAAAGCGCCTGCCCCACCGTCCTCAGTGCGGGCGACGTAAACTCATACGTCGCCAGATACGTCTGCAACGCGGGGAACGCCAGCAGATCATACGGCGCGCCCACCGCGATGCCCACAACGCGCTTTCCTGTTCCCACCAGCGCCCGCATACGCTCGGCCTGCCGTTCGTCCAGATTCGCATTTAGTGTCGTCGCCACCACCACGTCCGCCGCTTCGATAGCCGCCCACATCGCCGCAAGCTCACCCTCGCTCGCTCGCGACGCCACAGTAATCCCATCCGTGTTCGCATGATGCTGCCTGATGCCCTCCACCAACGCATCCTGTGAATACAGATTTTCCACTGCCAGCGTCACCCGCTCCGGCAACAGCCCCAGCACGAGCACCCGCTCCCCCGCATCCAGCCGCATCGGCAGCAGACCAGCCTCATTTCGCACCACCGTAATCGCCCGAGTATACGCCTCGTCACGCAGCCGCAGATGCGCCTCGCTTGCAATCTCTGCCCGCGCTTCGGCAAACGGCCTCTCATCCCACCGCAGCGCAGCCGCCTTCATCCGCAGCACCCGCTCCACCGCCCGCTCTACCATCTCGCGCGTCAGTTCGCCCCGAGCCAGTGCCTCTCGCGCCGCCTGGATACCGCCTATCTGCCTGGAATACGTATGCGAAATCAGCACCAGATCAGTCCCCGCCAGCAGCGCCAGCACTGCCGCCCGCTCTGTTCCTATGGTCGTGACGATAGCGTCCATCTCCATACAATCCGAGAGAATAGCTCCGTCGAACCCAAGCCTGCGCCGTAACAGTCGCGTCACCACTTCCGGCGAAACCGTTGCGGGCAATTCGTCGCCACTCATGAGCTGCGGCAGGGCGACATGCGCGATCATCACGCTCTCCGCCCCCGCTTCGATACCACTCTTGAACGGCGGTAGCTCCACCGCATCCAGCCGCTCCATCGTATGGGGAACGATCGGCAGCGCCAGATGCGAGTCCACCGCCGTATCGCCGTGCCCCGGGAAGTGCTTCAGCACCGAGATGACGCCCGCAGCGCGATAGCCGCGCACCGTCGCCGCTACGAGCCGCGCCACCCGTTGCGGATCTTCGCCGAATGAGCGCACACCAATCACGGGATTCGCTGGATTATTATTTACATCCGCCACTGGAGCGAGATTCATATTGATGCCAAGCGCGCGCAGCTCGCGTCCCGTCGCCTCTGCCACGGCATACGCCAGCTCTTCGGAGCCCGCCGCGCCCAACGCCATCGCACCAGGAAACTGCGTGCCAATGCCCACCAGTCGCTGCACGACCCCATTCTCCTGGTCGATCGCGATCAGCAGCGGATACCGATGCCCTGCCTCCCGTGCCGCCTCTTGCAGCCGTCGCGTCAGCGTCGCCACCTGCTCGGCATCGCGAGTGTTGCGTGAGAAGAGGATCACGCCGCTAATAGCCTGCCGCTGAATCAGATCGAGAATCTCCGCCGTTGGCTCCAGCCCATCGAACCCAGCCATGAAGAG
>DASVOW010000789.1:0-2128 GCA_036383155.1 Ktedonobacterales bacterium | reverse complement strand
CCGGCAGGCTCGGGAACGTAGAGACCGGGCACGATGCAGTCGTGCATGCGGCCATCGGCAGTAATGCGGCGCCCAACCGTATATGGGTGCGCCAGCTCCTCAAGCGTGATCATGTGTGGCGCCGGGGGAATGATCTGGCAGGAGGTATCAACGCGATCGATGCGGCCATTCTGCAGGCGCACAAATGCGGGTGTCCCGGCGGCAGTAGGCTTCGCTTTCTCGTGGAACAGGGACTGAGGCGCCCATCCTTGCCCATGTGCGTAGAGGCCCCCCAGCACAGCAGCCCCCACGAGACAGATAAGCAACACATTGAGCGTGAGCAACCGCACGATGCTACGCCGTCCACCCGTTCTGCCGCGGGCGCTGGCGCGCGGCGCTCGTCCGCGCCTTGGCGCGCGAGTCATCCGCATATCGTCTGGATCGATATCATCCCAATCTCGCCACTGTCGCGGCTGTCGGTCCCGCGTCATTCGTTCCATCCAGTACCCTCCGCATGGAATATACGCGCCTCACCGGCGCATTACATGCTGATCTAAGGAACGTATGATGCCTGCTAATAATGACACAAGCGATTGTGAGGGACCCGCCTTTCCTAATTTTTCATGACATAGCTACGGTGATGTGGCGGTCTGCTCCGGCTCGGCTGCGGCCTCCGCTGGAGGCATAAATGGTGGCCGAGGGCGCCTCGGCTCGCGCACTCCACTCAAGCCGCGCCCATTACGCCCACCGCGACCGGGTGGCAGGCCCGGCAGGCGACGCATACGCGCCATCCGTCCCAGGAGGAACGCCCGCGCTAGACCCAGTAGCACAAACATACATGCCGCCAGTAGCACAGCCAGTACGGCAGTCCTCACCTGAGGACCTGCCCGCTCGACCGCGACGGCAGCCCCGACACCCAGAATGATTGCGAGTATGATCTGCACTACGAGGGAGATCTGGGGACGAAGGATGTTCATCGTGCCGCTCCTTTCTACTCGTGGGTGCGCCTCGCCACTATCGATCCAGCGGCCTATCACGCATGCCCGCTCCATAGACATACGCATGGCAAGCAAGAACGCTGCACGATCTTTGCTGAAGAAGATACGTCTCGCAACCATCTGATCTGAAATGCTAGCGTTGCTATCCTCGGCAGATATGCTACTTTTAGCAACACATACCTCCACACAGGGGCAGCCAGCGTCGAAGAAACGACGTGTGCCAGTCGAGAGGAAATCGTAGATGGGCATCATCAGCGCGATTGGACAAGCTCTACTGACAGCGTTCGACATGTTCTGGGAGGTGCTGTGGCCGCTCGTTCTCGGCTTCGGTCTCTCAGCCGTGGTGCAGGCTCTCGTCTCGCATCGAACTCTCGCGCGTCTGCTGGGCGACGATTCGCCGCGCAGCCTCTTTCGCGCCACACTGTTTGGCATCACCTCCAGCTCCTGCTCGTATGCGGCAGTCGCTCTCGCCCGCTCGCTCTTTCGTAAGGGCGCGAGCTTCACGGCAGCGATGGCTTTCGAGATTGCCTCGACCAATCTTGTGATCGAGCTCGGCATCATTCTCATCGTGCTGCTTGGCTGGCCGTTCGCCGCTGCCGAATTCACCGGCGGTATCGTGATGGTGATCCTGATTGCTATCATCTTCCGGCTCACACTCACGCCAAAGCTCGTGCAACTGGCGCGGCAACACGCCGAACGCGATGCCGTCGGCCGCATGGAAGGTCACGCCGCTATGGATATGAGCGTCGAGGCTGGCGGCTCCTTCTTCTCGCGCCTCTTCAGCGGGCGCGGCTTCACCGCGGTGAGCCACCTCTTCGTCATGGATTGGGCGTCAGTGTGGGTGGATGTGCTCGGCGGCTTCCTGATTGCCGGAGCGTTGGCCTCATGGGTGCCCAATAGCTTCTGGCAGGCTTTCTTCCTGACGGACAACCCAACGCTGGCCAAGATCGTGGGACCGCTGATTGGCCCGCTCGTCGCCATCTTCAGCTTCGTCTGTTCTGTGGGCAATGTGCCCCTGGCCGCAGTGCTGTGGCAGGGTGGCATTAGCTTCGGCGGGGTGGTCTCATTCATCTTCGCCGATCTGATCGTGCTGCCAGTGCTCGATATCTACCGGCGCTACTACGGCGGGCGTGTCGCGCTGTACATCCTCG
>DASVOW010000788.1:0-3591 GCA_036383155.1 Ktedonobacterales bacterium | reverse complement strand
TATCAGGCGCAGGCGGTGATCGTCGCGACGGGCGCCAGTGCCAAGTGGCTCGGCCTGCCCAACGAGCAGCGGTTGCAGGGGCGCGGCGTCAGCGGCTGTGCGACCTGTGACGGCTTCTTCTTCCGTGGCAAGGAGATCGCGGTGATCGGCGGCGGCGATACGGCGATGGAAGAGGCGCTCTTCCTGACGAAGTATGCCAGTCACGTCCACCTACTGCACCGGCGCGATACGTTCCGCGCCAGCAAGATCATGCAGAATCGCGCTCGCAACCACGAGAAGATCACCATCCACACGAATGTCGCCGTCGAGGATATCCTCGGTGAGAACTCGGTGGAGGGAGTGCTCCTGCGCGATCTCAAGACGGACAAGACTGAGACGCTGGCCGTCCAGGGCTTCTTCGTCGCCATCGGCCACCAGCCGAATACCGACCTCTTCAAGGGCGTGCTGGATATGGATGCGCATGGCTACCTGCGCCCCCATCAGCACACGATGTCCAGCGTGCCGGGCGTCTTCATCGCCGGTGATGTGGCCGACCATCGCTATCGCCAGGCGGTCACCGCCGCCGGTGACGGCTGCCGCGCCGCCATCGACGCCGAGCGCTGGCTGGAGGCGCAGGGCGACATCAATGAAGAGCAGGTGATCGACGCGGGCGAGTGGGGCCGGGCCGACGTGATCCTCGCGGGCGGCGCCCAGGGAGTCTAACGCCTGACGGGACAAGCCGGTTGTCCATAGTGGTATAGACGTTACGGGGAGAAGGACATTGATCCTTCTCCCCATTTTTTGTTTCCCTTTTTTGTTTTCCGCACGTTTGTATTCCCCAATCCCCTTCCTCGTTGTCTGAGCGCCCACCCATAAGGCGAGCATCCATTAGTTCATCCTCACACAGCGCAAACACTTTGCCCTCTCCACTTCGTCTACTCCATGACGACGTCGTTATACACATACAGGCTAGACAAGCATGGCACGCGGGAATGGCAGTGGGGGAGAACAGCGTGATGCGATGGGAGGCTGCGGTGGGTGCAGAGCGGCGACCGGATGCGCATGAGGAGGACCGGCTCGCGCCGTCATCCGACTCGCGCGCAGACACCGACATGGATGCCGAGCGGGTCGCCGTCCTGATGCACGAGCAGCGCCCGACGGTGATGCGCGTGGCTGCGGCGCTGGGGGGGCTGGCCGACGCGGAGGCTGCGACCCAGGAAGCGATCATGCGGGGTCTGCAGGCCCGGCATACGCTGCGTGACGTGGCATCGCTCCGACCCTGGCTGATCCGCATCACCTACAACGTCTGCCACGACTGGCACCGCGGTCGCTTCGGCACCCATCGCTCGCTGACGCAGCCGCTCTTCGACGAGACTGACGAGCCGCTCGCCATTCTCGACGATGATCCGGGGGCCAGCGACGCGACCGCCGCGCTCGATCTGCGCCAGGCCATCAACCGGCTCGGCATGGATCTGCGCGTGGTGGTCGTGCTGCGCTACTACGCCGGAATGGACGCCACCGAGGTTGGCGCGGCATTGGGCCTCGCTCCCGCCACGGTGCGCACGCGGCTGCGGCGAGCGCTCGCCATGCTCCGCGAGCACCTGACCGCGCGAGGCCGCTTCGCTCCTCCCATAGGCATTCCAGATGAACAGCATTAACCCAGTAAACCCATTAGTGCGCGCTAAGAAAGGAGGCTGCTGATGTCCGACCAGCGCGACGATCTCAACAGCCTCGACGATACAGACGCTCTCCCACCCCACCTTGAGGACGTGCACCGCCTGCTCCTACGCGACGGCGCACGCTGGCGTGCACGCCTGCCTGATTCCGCGTCTCACGCTCCAATCGAACAGCAGGATGCCCGCGTGGATCGCCGGGTCGAGACTCCCACACCGGGATCTCCCGGCTCACGCGGCTCCCAAAACATACAGCAGAACGTGCGGAAAGAAGTGTATATGCACGACACGAATCAGATAGATGACGGACCTAGTACGCCAGCCACTCCCGCCACAGCAACAAAGAGCCGCTTTCGTGGTATCGCGGCGGTCGGCGCTGCGGTTGTAGTGGTTGCGCTGTTCGCGGGGCTACTCTACACCTTCGGACCCGGCCACACTACCGCAGGCAACAGTGGCCCGAAGGGCACTAATGTTCCTGGCACTCCTGCTCCTGGCACTCCTATTCTTGGCACCGCCGCCGCGACCCAGGATCCTAATGACAATGGATGGCCCGCCATTGCGTCGCTGCAAAAGCAGCCTGCCGTGCCAATCTTCGCACCGGGCAATCCGGCCATCATCTACGAGGCCGGACCGACTGTGCTGCGCCGTAGCGATGACGGCGGCAAGAGCTGGCACACCCTCACCCTGCCATCGGATAGCGGCTCCAATCCCGCGTTTGTCAACATCCTGGTGAGCCCGCTTGATGCGCGGAAAGCCATCCTGCAGGTGACAGCCTATCAGGCGCAGGGCGTGAACACGTGCCCCACCGCGTTCTCGCCGGGCCATGGCTCCGCTGTAGCGTCAAGTGGCGCCGTACCCCTGAGTAGCAACATTCCGTCAAGCGGATCGATCTCCTGCACTGTCCAGTATTTCAGCGCCGACGGCGGCCAGCACTGGGCACATCTCAATGCTCCCGGCGGCAAAGTCCTTGGCAACAAGGGCGCTGGCGCGATGATGCCGGACGCGCCGAGCACGCCGATCTTCGCGCAAGGTAGCCGCCTTTACACGTATGCAGGCTGCGGTCCTGTGTGCAACAGCCCCGACGACTACCGCATCGTCACGAGCACAGATGGCGGCGCCACATGGAGCTACGCCGACGACGCCCTTGCCAGCCAGAGCGCGCATGTCTGCAGCTTCATGCCCACCGTCTCCGGTTCCACGCTCTTTGCCCTGACGAGCAACCCTGGCTGCTCTGTGGAAGGCGGGGCGCCCAACCCCGCACTCTGGAGCAGCACAGATGGGGGAGCAACCTGGTCGCGAGCCACACTGCCCACTAGCAGTCAGGTGCCGCAGCGCCTGCTCGTGATCAGCCACGGTAGCCAAACGCTGGTCTACCTCAACTTGCAGGCGCCACCCCAGTCGCACATCGGTGCCGGTCCCGGCACACCAGCTGATCTGCGTGTCAGTACGGACGGCGGCCGTCACTGGAGCGCCGCGCCCGCCAGCGGCGTCCCTGCAGGCTATGGATCAACTTTTGGGGCGATCGGCGCGCTCAGCGATGGCACGGTAGTCGAGCCGTTCTCCGGCCCAGGTCCAGGCGACCAAGTTTGGCCGGTGGTCTACGGGTGGAAACCGGGTGATGCGGCCTGGCATCGCATCAGCAAACCGCTCACTGGCAATACCGTCTCGTTCACCATCGTTCCTGGTGGTTCTGCCGGGCAGGATCAAATCTGGGGGGTGACGCAGGGAGCTTGGACGGGTAACACTCCTTCCTACAACGTCGGCGTCATCACCGTCGGTAAATAGCCGTTCGAGCACTTCCCGCTTAAGCAATGACCTAGCCGGAGCCCCCAACGAGACACATACGCCTCGTTGGGGGCTCCTTCTTACGAGCGCAGCCAGCGGCTACTCCTTCGGTGCGTCTTGTGGGCGTTCGACGCGCGCTTCCAGGTGGGTCAGG
>DASVOW010000787.1:0-3711 GCA_036383155.1 Ktedonobacterales bacterium | reverse complement strand
CGAACAGCTGCCACACCCCGCGCCGGTCCCAGAGCAGGCTATCCAGTGGCGCCACAAAGATGACCCGCGGCGCCGGCGCGGGCGCTTCCAGCAGCGGTAGCGTGCTCGTTGGCAGGTAGGCGGGCCAGCCCTTCGCGCCGTTGTCGCCGATCTGCACGGGCGTTAGTGTGCCCATCTCCACCAGTTCTTTGAATGCCGGCGCGCGCCGTGCAGTCGCGCCGCAGCCGAACCAGATGCTGGCATCCCCGGAGGTGCGGATGAGCCCCATGGTCTGGCAGCGCCGGGCCAGCATCCAGCGTGTCGACTCGTCCTCATCCTCCACTGGCGGCGCATCGATGTATTCCGGAGGAATGACGCGCTCAGCCCGGTCATAGTAATGGCGACCACCCTGGCGGTGATGGGTCACAATCAGTCCGCGATCCCACAGCGCCCGCAAGATATGCTTGATACGCTTGGGACCATACCAGGCGCTGCGATCAGTAAAGTGCGCTTGATCGGCAAACTCCAACGAGGAAAGCGGCCCGCGTGCGTCCAGTTCGGCCAGCGCCGCCGCCACCGCGTCCGCATGTTCCTCCAGGAGCCCGCGCGTCGAATTAAAGGTACGGGTGCGCAGCCTGGCACGCATCGGCCAGTCACTCATCGGCACCAGGCACGCCATTTTGTCCCAGGCATCATACACCAGCCGGTCGACATAAGCGGTCTTTTGCCAATCATCCACCTGATAACCGGGCACTCGCGCCTGCAGCACCAGATCGGGATTACGCCCCACCGGGTTGAGCGGGTCATATTGTACTGTGCCCAGACGGTGAAACACGCCGGGCACATCGGTTGGCGTAAAGTGATAGCTCGCCAGAAAGCGCCGCGCTTCGGCGCGAGAAAGCGTCAGCGTCATCTCATGCCCTCAGGACTGTGCACTTTACTCTGCTTCTTTTCTCCCAGAATACAGTACAATGCGGACACAAGTCGTCCTAATACCGAGAAATACCGAGAAATGCTCAGGCAGTAACGACCAATTCATGCTATCCTGCTTGAGCAACGTATCTCTCAGAAATCCCACCGTTCAGCGGGCCAGCAGGATCCGCCACCCTTTGGCACCTGGGGTAAACGACAGTAGGTGAGGAGCCAACGCACGCCAAGCGCTTCCCTGCAGTCACAATGGCGCCATAATCGCCTCCGTGCTGCCACCATTCGACTTCGAGTTGGCACGTGCCCCACCCAGTCGCTAGCCACTTGCTCTGGGTTGAAATGCAGCTAAGCTATGTCGTCGGTACCAAATGAGGGGCACTCGCCCTACCAACATCAAAGGAGCGGCAAGATGCGCAAGATCATCGTCTCAGAGTTTATGTCGCTGGATGGAGTGATACAGGCGCCGGGCGGCAAGGACGAGGATACGGAAGGCGGCTTCACCCAGGGCGGGTGGACCATGCCTTACTGGCACGACGAGATCGGTGCCGGGTTCTTCCAGGTAATGAGCGAGAGCGACGCCTTTCTCCTCGGGCGCAAGACGTGGCAGATCCACGGCGGCGCCTTCGAGCCGATGGCCGAGGGCGACCCCTTCGGCGACATAATGAACACGATGCCCAAGTACGTCGTCTCCACCACCCTAACCTCAGCCGCAGCCTGGCGCAACTCCACCATCATCGGCGACAACGTGGTTGAGGAGGTGCGCGCCCTCAAGTCACAGCCCGGAAAGAACATCATCATCGACGGCAGCAGCCAGCTCATCCACACCCTGGCGCAGCACGACCTGATCGACGAGTACCACCTGATCGTCTACCCGGTTGTGCTCGGAGGCGGCAAGAAGGTGTTCCCCGACGGCGCGCGCATCAACCTGCGGCTCGTCGAAGCCCGCCCCCTCCCCACCGGCGTCGTGCTCACCCACTATACAGTGGAGCACCCCGCCTAGGCGCTAAGGGCACCAGAAACCTCAAGCGATGGGGGCCGCCGTGGACAGCGGCGCCCCCATAGAGCCTGTCCAGTCATGCCCACGGTTCAGTCTGCCACAGCCACCAGCGGAGGCAAGCCTCTCACCTTCGGCAGTTGCCACAGCAATTCACCGTCGCTGGCCCGCACCGCGCAGAGACAGTTCGGGCCAGGTACATACAGAATGCCACCGGCCCCGACCAGACGCCAGGAAATGTCTCCTCTCGCGAGTGACACTTGTTCGTCGCTCGCATCGGCGTGCGGCCACTCCCAACGCAGCTCGCCGGTAAGGGCATCATGAGCCTCCACCCCGAAGCTCTGGTACTTCCACCGGCTGACGTAGACGGCCCCGTCCATGAGCACCATTCCAAAGAACGCGCTCATAGGGACAGGCGCTACACCTCTCACCAGTTCCCAGAGAAGCTCGCCATCGAGCGTCCGGTATACGCAGAAGCGTGAGTCGTACGCGGCACACAGTACTGATGCGTCTGCGACCAGCGGACCCGGTCGGATCCCGTCACCGGACGGGATCGGATGAGACCAGCGGGTACGGCCAGTCGAGGCATCGAGCGCTGAGAGGCGCTCGCCCACGGTATACGCCGTGTTGTCTGCCAGCGCTACACTCGTGCGGCTTCCCCAGTGACCAGCGAAGTTTGCCGCGGCGACTTGCCGCGTACGCCAGCGTCGGCTTCCGCTTCCCCGATCGAGCAGTATCGTACGGCTCCAATCAGGTTTGGGAGGATTTCGCCCATACGCTTCGGTCAGATACACGCCGTGACTGTCCGCCCCCAGGAGGACGAATCCGATCCGCTCCCACGCGTTCCACCGGTGCACTCGCCGCCAGAGCTGGACCCATAGTGGGAGCTGTGGCGGACGCCAGACCCACAGTTCAGAGCCGTCCTTGCCATCCAGCACAGTGATGAGCCGGTAGCCGCCGTCAGCAGGCGACAAGTCAGGACGGATGTAGTCGAGGGCCACGATCCCTCCACCCGCCACCACGCGCAGTTCCACTTGACCGGGATGCGCCCATGGCCCGGACCGATCCCGATAGGTTACACGCCGCCGCCACACGAGCTCGCCGTCCTGGCCGCGTAAGGCGTAGACCATGCCTTCCGACGTGGCGGCATAGACCACACCACGATCAGCAGCAAGTGCTGTGCTGGGGACGAAGTGGTCACGCTCGAGATCGACATGCCAGCGCTCATGACCGTCAAGACCATCCATGCCACAGATCATGCTGACTTGCCGATCATCACTGCCCATCGCGAGCACCACCAGTGGTACGCCACGTTGCGGATGCTCCATAGCTCTCGCCCTCCTCACTTGCCTGCGGACACCGTTGCCCTCACAGTAGCCGCCAGTTCGTGTTGCCGCGCCTCTGGAACGAGCAGGCGACTTTGACGAGGCAGCACCTACAGGAAGTACGGCCAATGATAGTGACCAGTTCTACCGAGGGCTAACAAGCAATAATGAGGGTGGACCACCAACCGCCACCGGTCTCGCACCCCATAGGCTTCCAGTCGTGCGCCAAAGCCTCGCACCGTTCCACGCGATTTCCTTGCACATTCCTCCGATTCCTCCAAGACCGGTTGTACAAAGTGACGAACATGGATAAATGAATCTCCATTGCCGTTTTGAAACCGCCTGGTGACTGTTCAGGCGGACCCAGAATCGAGCCGGCGGGCAGCGTGGAGACGTGGATCGACAGGGAGTGCGCAGAGCCGTTCACTCTCGCGTGCTGGTGTCATGCGACGCCACCGTTCTGGCGGTATGGTCGGGACGCGCGCG
>DASVOW010000786.1:0-2025 GCA_036383155.1 Ktedonobacterales bacterium | reverse complement strand
CTTCGCGGTTGCCGAGAGCGGTACGGTATGCGTTGTAGAGTCCGAAGGCAACGGGCGCATGTGCCTGACGCTGCCGCGTGTGCTGATCTCGGTGATGGGTATCGAGAAAGTGATTCCCTCCTGGCAGGACCTTGAAGTCTTTTTACAACTCTTGCCGCGCTCCTCAACTGGCGAGCGCATGAACCCCTACACCTCGCTATGGACGGGAGTGACACCCGGCGACGGGCCGCAAATCTTCCACCTCGTGCTGCTAGACAACGGGCGCACGCAGATATTGGCCGACTCAGTGGGTCGGCAGACATTGCGCTGCATTCGTTGTAGCGCGTGCCTCAATATCTGCCCAGTCTACGAGCGCACAGGCGGCCATGCCTATTCCTCCGTCTATCCGGGTCCGATTGGCGCCATTCTGACGCCGCAGCTAATGGGGTTGAATCGCGCCAGCACGCTGCCCTACGCCTCGACGTTGTGTGGCGCATGCTACGAAGTCTGCCCGGTCACAATCGACATTCCGACGGTGCTGGTGCATTTGCGCGGTAAGATCGTGAGCGAGCAGGAGCGTACACTTCGTGGGCGACTTGACCCGGAGCACACTGCCATGCGACTCCTGGCGCGAACTTTCGCTGACCGCAAACGCTACGAGCGTGCGCAACAGCTGGCGCGGCTCGGCCAGCGCCCCTTCGTGCATGGGCGCGGCAGATCTAATACCAATAGGCAAGGCACCATCACCTCACTGCCGGGCCCACTCGCCGGATGGACAGTACTACGCGACCTCCGCCCCGTTCCCCAGCAGAGTTTCCGTAAATGGTGGCAGTCTCGCGCCGCTCAAAAAGGCAATCAGGGCGCGGGGTCTGAGTGAAACCAGCAGCAGAGAGGCCTCCATGAGCCAGCAGCACAACGGCACCATAAGCGGCCCGAACATAGCACGTACAGAGATGTTACGGCGCATCCGTTCGGCGCTGGCCGACGTACCGCGCGACGAGACTCCCGATACGGTCGCCATCGAGCGAGACTACACACAAAGCGAGCCGGTGGAGCGTGATGAGCTCGTGCGCCGCTTCGTCGAGCGGGTCACCGAATACAAGGCGCAGGTACGCTCGGTGCGGGAAGAGAGTCTTGCCCCATCCATTGCCGCCGCTTGCGCTGCACACTCAGTGAAACACCTCGCCGTACCCCCCGATATTCCTGCCGCATGGCTAACAGAGCTGGCGAGTGGTGGCGTTGAGCTACTGCGCGACGACGCCGGCAATGCCTCGCTCTCGTATGCCCAACTCGATAGTAGCGACGGCGTGCTGACCGGCTGTGCCCTTGCCATCGCCCAAACCGGCACAATCGTACTCGACGCGGGTGCATACCAGGGGCGTCGCGTGCTCACGCTACTGCCCGACTATCACCTCTGTATCGTGTATGAAGATCAAATCGTGGGCATGGTGCCTCAAGCCATCGAGCGACTCGCCGATGCGGTGCGCGAGCAGCGCCATCCCATCACCTTCATCTCCGGCCCATCCGCAACCTCCGACATCGAGCTAAGCCGCGTCGAAGGCGTCCACGGCCCGCGCACCCTCGAAGTGCTAGTCGTGACACGCAGGGCAGACCCGTAGCCACTGTATCGGCATGCAGACGCAAAGCCAGCGGCAGGGGTGCGGTTCCTGTTGCCGCCGTCGCCGATTCTATCGTCGCGTGAGTCATGGAGACGCGCGTGTGAGGACGTTGCAAGCGCGCGTGAGCCATTTGTGAGGCACACCGTCTAGTGTTCCTGGAGGAACGCTTCCCCGAGTTACGACAACACAGAAACGTCCACGTGAGGGAACAGAACATCGATGGACTTGAATCGGCACACGTCTCGGCAGGAGGAATAGGCGCAATGAAAAAGCTTCAGAACAGGTACGACATCGTGCCATTTCCCAAGTCGCGCCGCATGCTGGCTGTCACGTATCCCGCAGTACGGCGCAAGTCAATGACCCATGCCTTGATCGAGGTCGATGTGACCGATGCCCGACAGCGTCTACGCGAGTATAAGGAGAGAAC
>DASVOW010000785.1:0-2235 GCA_036383155.1 Ktedonobacterales bacterium | reverse complement strand
GGTTCGCGCAGCGGCAGCCACCGCACTCAGCCTGCTCGGGGACGACCAGGCGGTGCCAGCCCTGCAAGAGCGCCGTGCGGACCCCGATCCCTGGGCGCAGAACGCGGTCGTCTCCGCCCTCCGCACCCTGGGATATTAATGCGCGCGGCTCAGGTTTGCTGTGGTGCGGTCTCAGCTGCCTGTCTATCTCCCGGCGCATCTGTCTGCGAGGCAGGCGCCGGTTCGCGCGCCTTCTCGGCTCTCCATGAGAGCCATTCGGAGCCAATGATGCGAATAATTTCAGCAACGGGAATAGCCAGCAGTGCGCCAAGGATACCCAGCAGTTGACCGCCGGCCAGCACCGCGAGAAAAATGACCAGGGGATGTAGATGCACGCTGCGTCCATAGACGAGCGGCTGCAACACATTGTTTTCCACCTGCTGATAGATGAAGAAGTAGACGATCAGGATGATGCCTGTGAGGGGTGAGACGAAGAACCCGACGATGACGACAATAGCGGCTCCAAGTGTCGCACCAACGAGCGGGATGAGATCGAGCAAAGCGATGAGCAAAGCCAGCGGAATCGCAAATGGCACGCCCAGAATGAGCATGGCAATATACGCCCCGACTCCGGCGACAAGACTGATAGCCAGGTTGCCCGAGATGTAGCCGTAGACAGCCTTCGCAGACCTCTCAAGGGTGTTGCGCAGGACCGGACGTTGGCGCTTGGGGAACAGCCGCAATCCCACCTCGACAAAGTGCTCGCCGTCAAGCAACAGGAAGAATGTCAGCAAAAAGACGCTCAACAGCGCGGTTATGCTGCCGATGATGCCACGTGTCACGGCAAGCAGCGGGCCGGCTGCGGCGTTCAAGCTGCTGGGGAGCGCCTTAGCCTGGTTGCTGAGGGCGGAGAGATAAGGCCCAAGTCCATAGCGATTTGCCAGGTTGGTTAGCGTGCGTTCGATGCCACCTGGCCGCTGGAAGATGCCTACAACTGCGTCGATGAGCTCCTGCACCTGACCAACCAGCGGCGGCACCACCAGCACACCCAGCCCAATAACGACGAGCACGAGGGCCAGATAGACGAGCAAGACGGCGACGCTACGCCTGATATGCCGGCGCTGCAGCCAGTCCACAACCGGATTCAGCGCGACGGCCAGGAAGATGGCCATGACCACCCAGCGCACCACCTGCCGAAGCTCCCAGAGCAGATAGAGACCAGCCACCACCACGAGCACAGTGAAAATGATGACGAGGACCGTGCTTGGACGCACCTGCGAAGGCGACATCCGCAGTGGGAATCCCTCCTCGCGCTTCGTGTTCTTCGACGACGGTGTCGCAGACGATTGTGTATGAATACCTGGCATGTAGCTGATTCTTCCTAGTGGATGGTGTGTCAAGTGCACGGCCGCATGAACACGTTTGTGCGAATCAGTGCAGGGGGATGAGGGCCACGTAGCTACGATTTTCACCCGCTGAGGAATAAGCGCGGGGCAATATATATGCCATGAGGACAGGGCACCGCGGTACAGATGCCGCCTTGTCCCTGTAGCCCGGCGCAACACCGGACCAGGCAAATCGGCGCTCCACCTTGACACGTAAGCCATTCCTTACGCATAATCGTACAGCAAGTCCGAAACTCTCGCTCTACAATCTCCACGGAGGACAACCAATGGCCGCATCAATCATCCATGATATATTCCTGCCCCATCCGCCTGAGCGCGTATGGCGGGCGCTCACCGACAGCGCCGCCATTTCCAGTTGGCTGATGCCCAACGACTTCGAGCCGCGTCTGGGCCACCACTTCACCTTTCGCACCAATCCCATGCCCGGCGTCAACTTCGACGGCATCTGCCACTGCGAAGTGACCGAGCTCGACCCGCCGCAGATGCTCGCCTACACCTGGATCGGTGGATCGCTCAATACACTGGTGACCTATCGCCTGGAGCGGGAAGGGAATGGCACACGCCTACACTTCGAGCACAGCGGCTTCGACCTGGATGATCCTGTGCAGCAGGCGAGCTATCGCGGCATGAGCGGATGGCGCGAGAAGCTCGACAAGGCGCTGCATCGTGTCGTCGATGAGATGAGCGAAGCGGTGCCGCCGCCTCATGACGGTGTTGCTGACTGAGTTCGCTGACGTAGCCGGCGATGCCACTGTTCAATCATCTTGGCAGAGAGCGCATCGCTGGCTGCATGAGAGAATAGGCCTCCAATCGAGGATAGCACCGTTGAGAAGTTTTTGTTTTTCTCCTC